>DIYS01000051.1 GCA_002429115.1 Saccharicrinis sp. UBA6048
GACAACCTGAGGTGTTACGATTTCTGTGATTAAAATTACCTCAATTAGACAGCTTATTGCCTTAAAATTGAATTCCTGTAGCACTCAATAAAAAGAAAAAACCAAATTAAAGACTTCGTTATCTTTTTTTAACTTAAATCCCCTTCCCTCATCTATCGTTGTGTCGTATTTTAAATCTAAGCTGAGTTCGAATAAAACTTAGAGTTACAGGTTGCCATAAAAAGCAGCCTCGTAACCCGGGTTAATTATTCACATAAAAAGCTGGCTTATGAACAGAAACGAAGTTTATCAGGAAATTAAGTCAATGTTTGGTTTAGTGCCAACATTTTTGAAGCAAGTGCCGGATGATACATTGGAGCTGGAGTGGACTTTAATGAAGAAGGTTGGAATTGAGGAGCATGCCATTCCTAACAAGTATAAAGAGTTAATTGGTATAGGTATCTCAGCCACCACCAAGTGTCAATATTGTATTTTCTTCCATACACAACTGGCAATTCTGTTTGGTGCCACCACCGAAGAAATTGAAGAGGCCATTCACTATGCCAAACATTCTGCTGGCTGGAGTGCCTATGTTAATGGTCATCAGCTCGATCTGGATCAATTTAAAGATGAGATTACACAAATGTGTGCCTATGTCAAAGAGTCGCAAGCTACACATGCATAATAATTTTAGTTTTTTATTTTAAGTTACCGTCCATTGAGCCTGCGTAAGTTTTATGCAGGCTTTTTTAAAATTCATACCGTTGGTAATATTAGTCTTATTTTTGTGGTCTTCTAATAATATTAAATCGATTTGATTTAAATTCCGCCATCGCCTTTCAGGCATGTCCCCAACGCAGAATATATTTCTGTGAATAAGCTTTTATTATACTAAACTTTTTCTCCATTGCCTTCGGCGAGTTACTTTTTTCACGAGGTAAAAAACTAACGAAAAACCCCCAGCCTGAAATTCATTGGCAAGTTATTCTAAGCAATTATCATCACTTCTCGCCAATCAAAATTGACCGACCAGTTGAGCACTATTGATATTCCTCGAAGTCAAAAGCGATTGGCTTGAACAACATCAGATTATAACATTCGTTCAAATGATAATTACAAGAATTAACTAAACCAATGTATTTAGGGCTCATCCCCAACAACCATCAAACCTCGGATATTAAAAAAATAATCATCAACCAATCCCCAATCGACACATAATTTTGATAGCGGGTTAGCCTGTCTCATTTGCGAGCCGGTGTATGGGTGAATTGATAATTATATAGTTGAACAAAGAAGGAGCTTGTTTACTTCTTTCGTGAAAGTTATAATTTTCAAGAGCGCAAGGAAGCATTAATGAGACTAGCCTTTTTGTTTCCGTTTGCGGCAATGGCAAACGAAAATCTGTCTGATAAGACATTATGAGTATTACCCACAATATCTTCAATTGATCACTCCAAAGGTATATAAGGCCACAATTACCTCGAATTACTCAGGTTAATTCTATCCCAATTGTTTAAAGCAGTGTAAAAGAAGATCACAGAGGGGGCTTTATGTAAATCCTTTGTGTACATGGTGCCCTCTGCGGTTAAGTAAATTATAATTAAAAGCGATCTACCTCCTTTAAATTCTTACAAAAGGTGTGTATTTTTATTGTTGGAATAAAAAACGAATCGATATGACTACAAAAAAACAAACGGCTGTTATTCTTTCGGGATGCGGCGTATATGACGGAGCTGAGATACACGAATCGGTTTTAACCATGTTGGCCATTGCCAGGCAAGGTGCTGAGTATACCATTTTTGCCCCCGACGTGGATCAGTACCACGTAATCGATCACACCAAAGGTGAGCCTACCAATGAGAAAAGAAATGTATTGGTGGAAGCAGCCCGTATCGCCAGAGGCGCCATTCAACCATTGAGCGAGTACAAGCCTGAGAATTTCGATGCTTTGTTTTTACCGGGTGGATTTGGTGCAGCCAAAAACTTAAGTACGGTGGCTTTTGATGGTCCGGGCTGCTCGGTTGAAGAAGAAACACATCGTGCGGTTAAAGAAACACACGCTGCCGATAAGCCTATTGGTGCTTTGTGTATAGCGCCGGCTGTTATCGCCAAAATACTGCAGGGCGTTACCGTTACCATCGGTCAGGATGAGGGCACCGCACAAGCCATTGAAGCCATGGGCGGCAATCATATGACCACCAATCATGGTGAGGTGATTATCGACGAAGCCAACAAAGTAGCCACCACCCCATGTTATATGTTGGATGCTAATATTCTTCAAATTGCCGAAGGTGCCGAGAATGTAGTAAAGGCGGTGTTGGAAATGGCGTAAGCGGCTGTTGGTTATTATCAAGGAAAAATAATTACTTGGTTTACCCTCTATATCTCCCTTTAAAAGGGAGACTTGGATAGTATTTATGGCCGTATTGTAAATCAACACTTTTCACATCCCCTTTTTAAGGGGATTAAGGGGTTACACTAATTCTTTCAACCAATATCGCATCATAAAAAAAGGTTGCAACCAACGCTGCAACCTTTTTTCTTGTTTTAATATAGATATTTCCCGATAGATTACTATCTGTTGAATAATAATTCGCGATACTTTGGTAATGGCCACATCTCGTTGTCAACAATAAGCTCCAACTTATCAATGTGGTAACGAATTTCATCAAAGTAAGGACGTACATCGTTATCATAGGCAAAAGCCTTCTCTGTTTCCGACTCAATAACATTACACTTCTTACGTGCTTCAATCATCTCCGCCGTCTTTGCTTTAATCAATGTCACATGATTAGAGATGGTTTTGATTAGCTCCTTACGTGCTCCTGCCAACTCTTGAAATTCTTCCTCAGTAAAGATATCGCGCATCCCCTGCACATTGTGGATCAGTTCTGTTTGGTACTGAATAGCCGTAGGTACAATGTGGTTGATCGCCAAATCACCAAGTACGCGTGCTTCAATCTGTATCTTCTTGGTAAACTTCTCCATTTCAACTTCTACACGTGCTTCCAGCTCACGCTCGGTCATAATACCTGTACCAACCAATAGTTTTCTTGAATTATCGTCCAGGTACTTAGTTAATGACTCAGGCACAGAGATAATATTTGTTAAACCACGCTTAGCAGCTTCATCCTTCCAACCTTCTGAATAACCATCGCCATTGAAACGGATTGGATTCGACTCAAGAATCACTTTCTTAATCGTCTGGAAGATGGCCTCGTCTTTCTTAACACCTTTCTCAATCAATGCATCCACATCTTCTTTAAATTCTGTCAGCTGTGTGGCCATAGCAGCACTTAAAGCTGTTAGCGGAGCTGCACAGTTCGTTGTAGAACCAACCGCACGGAACTCAAAGCGGTTACCGGTAAAAGCAAATGGCGATGTACGGTTACGATCGGTGTTATCCAGTAATATCTCTGGAATACGACCAATACCCAACTTCAGCGCCGTTTTTTCATCCGGTGTCATCTTCTGGTCGGTAATTCGTTCGGCCAGATTATCCAGTGTATCGGCAATCTGCGATCCTGTAAACACAGAAATGATGGCAGGAGGTGCCTCATTGGCTCCCAAACGGTGACTGTTAGAGGCGGTTAAGATAGAGGCACGTAATAAATCCTGGCTTCTGTACACAGCAGCAATGGCATTCACCACGAAGGTTAAAAACTGCAGGTTACCTTTTGGATTTTTACCCGGTGCCATCAATACCACACCTGTGTCCGTGGCCAGAGACCAGTTATTATGCTTACCCGATCCATTAACACCTGCAAATGGTTTTTCGTGCAATACCACTTCAAAATGATGGTGGTGTGCCACACGCTTCATCACGTCCATCAACAACTGGTTGTGGTCGTTGGCCAGGTTGGCTTCTTCAAAGATCGGCGCTACCTCAAACTGGTTCGGTGCCACCTCATTGTGTCGGGTTTTAACAGGGATTCCTAATTTATGACACGCTATTTCCAGCTCAATCATAAACTGAGTCACACGCTCAGGGATAGATCCAAAATAGTGATCATCCAGCTGCTGATCCTTCGCCGATGAGTGCCCCATTAAGGTACGGCCTGTCAACATCAGGTCAGGACGCGCCTGGTACAATGCTTTATCAATCAGGAAATACTCCTGCTCCCAACCCAGGTTGGTATGTACTTTCTTAACTTCCTTATCAAAATACTGAGCCACTGCCACAGCTGCTTTATCAACCGCATACAGCGCTTTCAAAAATGGTGTTTTATAATCCAATGCTTCACCCGTATATGAAATAAATACGGTAGGAATACACAATGTAGTACCGATAATAAAGGCCGGCGACGACACATCCCAGGCGGTATATCCACGTGCTTCAAAGGTCTGGCGGATACCTCCCGAAGGAAACGATGATGCATCCGGTTCCTGCTGAGCCAATAGCTTTCCTGAGAAGGACTCAATCATATTGCCATTATCGCCATAATCAATAAAGCCATCGTGTTTTTCAGCCGTACCGTCGGTTAGTGGCTGAAACCAGTGTGTATAGTGAGTGGCACCACGCTCCATGGCCCATGCTTTCATACCTGAAGCAACGTTATCTGCAATTTTACGGTCAATAGGATCACCCTTGTCGATGGCTACCTTAACCGCCTTATAAGCATCTCCCGAAAGATACTTCGACATTGCCTCTTTATTAAATACTAATTCAGCATAGTAATCGGTTGCTTTCGCAGATGGAAACGAAACTGCCTTTGGAGCTCTGTTCATCAACTCGGAAAGAGCCTGAAATCTTAATTGTGCCATAATCTTTTTCTTTTATTATCGAGTTAACATGAGCAAAAGTATAACTTTTTACAATACACTCCATAATTAAATAGGGTCAAAAATGATTATTTTTATTTTTTATTACACCAACACCCTGTTTTATGGGGTTAATATTACAATTTATAATATTTACAAATTACAAACCCCCAATAACTGCCACCCCTAAAACCAAATCAGAATTATACACAAAAAGAAAACCACCCTATCAAAAACAAGGTGGTTCATCTTAAAAAAAACATTCTTTTATAGCGTACCTATATTAATATAGGTAGTTTATTTCTGAGAATTACTTTCCTGATTCTGCAAAATACTTGTAGAAATAAGGAATTGCATTGATACCATTAAAGAATTGCTCCAATGGATAGTTTTCATTTGGTGAGTGGATAGCATCAGCCTCTAAACCAAAGCCCATCAATACAGATTTAACGCCAAGAATACGCTCAAAGTCAGAAATGATTGGAATAGATCCACCACTACGCACTGGTACTGGTCGTTCACCATATACTGCTTCACACGCTTTTTCAGCAGCCTGGTAAGCTGGCAGGTCAATAGGACAACCATACGCCTGTCCGCCGTGTAAATGCTTCACATTAACTTTAACGCTCTTAGGTGCGATTGACTCAAAGTGCTTGCAGAACAATTCAGCAATCTTCTCATGATCCTGATCCGGCACTAAGCGCGATGAAATCTTCGCATAAGCTTTTGAAGGCAATACTGTTTTAGCACCTTCACCAGTGTAACCACCCCAGATACCACAAACATCAAATGAAGGACGAATACCTGTACGCTCATTGGTAGTGAATCCTTTTTCACCATCCAATTCTTCAACATCCAAAGCTTTTTTGTATTCTTCCTCGCTGAATGGCGCTTTAGCCATCATGGCACGTTCTGCATCAGACACCTCAACTACATCATTGTAGAATCCAGGCACAGTAATATGACCATTTTCATCTACCATCTGTGTAATCATCTTCGCCAATACATTAATTGGGTTAGCAACAGCACCACCGAATAAACCTGAGTGTAAATCGCGGTTAGGACCAGTCACTTCAACTTCCCAATAACATAATCCACGTAATCCAGTTGTGATTGTTGGCACATCAGGAGCAATCATACCTGTATCAGAAACCAAAATTACGTCGGACTTCAATAATTCTTTATTGTCTTCGCAGAACTTAGGTAAGCTTGGTGAACCAATCTCTTCTTCTCCTTCGATCAAGAACTTAACGTTGCACTGAAGTTGGTTGGTTTTTACAAGGTATTCGAATGCTTTTGTGTGCATGAAACCTTGCCCTTTATC
Organism: Saccharicrinis sp. UBA6048; assembly: GCA_002429115.1. GTDB lineage: Bacteria > Bacteroidota > Bacteroidia > Bacteroidales > Marinilabiliaceae > Carboxylicivirga. The sequence continues at coordinate 6,065 of DIYS01000051.1, forward strand.
ATCATCAGCACCACGTGCATAAATTTTACCATCACGGATTTCCGGCTCAAACGGAGGTGAAGTCCATAACTCCAATGGCTCGGCAGGCTGCACATCGTAGTG
>DIYS01000087.1 GCA_002429115.1 Saccharicrinis sp. UBA6048
AATAGAACCTGAATAGTTACTTTGTTTTAAAGATTTTAAAACCTCCTTTAAAGAACCCTTCTTAACTTTTAATGAGAGGTTTTTCTCCTGACTTACACTTTCTGCTGCTATAGTAAACATAGCGACAAAGAGTAAAATACTTGTAATCTTCATAACGCGTAGCGTTTTAGTTAAGGTACTGCCATGACAATACCTGAATAAACAAATTTTTTCCATATTTTTAAAATTCATTGAGTTTAGCGCCATTCCATAATGCGCATTTATTTGATGGGGATGTTGGCGCATCCCCGTTTTTTATTTGACTATTATCGTCTGTTTATTGACTTCAAATGTTACATCACCGGTTTCCTCCATCAGTTTTAATACTTCATCGATGTGCTGATAACGCGGTACATCAACAGAGAATCGTTTCAGCCTGACCTCGGTATTAAAATAAAAAACATCCACATTGTACCATCTTGACAAGTCTTCCATAATATGCTTAAGACCTTGATTATCGAAATAGAAACGGCCTTTTTTCCATGCTGTTGCTGCTTCTATATCGGCTTTTTGACTCTCTAATCCTGCTCTGTTATTGCTAACCAAGGCTTCATAGCCAGGCTCTAAACGAAGGCTTTCTCCATAGGCATTGCTCACCTCTACTCTTCCCTCAACCAAGGTTGACACTGTGGTGTTTTCATTATCATAGGCCCTGATATTAAACTCAGTCCCAAGCACCCGTAGTTCTGATAATTTACTTTCTACAACAAAAGGCACCTCTTTATTATGAGCCACATCAAAGTATAACTCACCACTTACAAATACCCTTCTTTCTTTTGTCGAGAACCTGGAAGGGAACTCCAGCTTGGAGTCGGCATTCAACCACACTTTGCTACCATCCGAAAGCGTCAATTGGTATTCAACTCCTTTGGGCGTCACTATCTTGTTCATCTTATTGCCAGAACCGGTAGCCAGCATACTATCGTCTACATATAAGATGTTACTGTCACGATGAATCAACAAATCGTTTTCTCCTCGTATCAAGCTGGTAGTATCTTGCTTCAGATCTATTTGCTGACCATCTGATAAATAAATAATGGCACTCTTTTCGCCTATCTTTATTTCTGTTTCCTGACTTACCTCAATATTTTTTACATCCAGTTGTTTATACACCACAAAAGTTGCCATTAGTGGTAATAAAATAGCTGCAGCATATTTAAGTAGTTTAAGCGGCTTAAATGGATTATTAATCTGACGGCTAATTTGTTTCCAGGCTAATTCCGGATTATCATTGTCGTACTCGAAACTTTTATCAAGTAGTTTCTGCTTATTTACCAAACGTTCAAACAGTTCTGCATTACCAGCTTCGGTCAGCCAATGGTCTAAAATTGCCTGCTCCGAATCTGATAATTCGTCGCGTAAATAACGTACGACTATATATGATATATTAAATTTTTCCTCTTTCATTTTGTGGCCTTTGTCGCTAAGTAACAAAAGGTACAAAAGCGGGTGATAGGGAATGTGATTTTTTGAAAAAATATTGGTTTGGGGTTCTGGGTATAGAGTTCTGAGTTCTGGGTTCTGGGTTCTGAGTTTGGGTTTTAATTTCATCTGCTGACAATAGGCGTGTCGTTTGTGTCAGCTGGTGAATTGATAAGTTGGCTTGGGGTTCCGGGTTTGGAGTTCTGAGTTCTGAGTTTCGAGTTCTGAGTTCTGAGTTTCGAGTTCTGAGTTTTAGGTTTGCAGTCTTTCAATTCAACAATTCTGCAATTATGCAATTATGCATTAAAAGCCTGTGTTTTGAGTTCAGTGTTAGTTTAGCCATTGTTACATATCCAATCGCTAGCTTCCAGCAGCTTTCTATAGGTTTAAATAAGCAATAGGATCAATACCCATGAAGCACCTTTTAAGTCTTCACGGAGATGTTCGTAGGCTCTTTTTTTAAGCGTTTTAACGGTATTGATCGAGATGTCCAGTTCGTCAGCAATTTCCTGGTTTTTCAATCCATTCATGGCCAGAACTACAATTTTACGCGACTGTGGCGAGAGTTTTTTTATGGCCTTATAAACTTCGGAATACACTTCTTCTTCAACGATTGCTTCCTTGTATTCTGCTTCTGCCATTAATTCATCCATACTGTCTGAAGTTATCTTACGGCTGGCCTCACGATTGACATAGTTGACACAATGATTGCGAACTGTTGCAAACAGATAACTCTTTAAAGCTCCGGCGTATTTAATTTCATGAATACTTTCCCAAAGTGAGACAAAGGCTTTTTGAACAGCATCTTCGCAAATATCGTCTTGTGTCACATAACGACGAGAAAAACCTTTTAAGGCGTAGTAGTATTTGTCAAACAGCTGTTTAAAAGCCGCCTGACTACCCTTCTTTATTGCCTCAAATATTAATTTATCGTCGTTCATAAAAAATCAAAAGTAAAAAACTCATGTCATATGGCAAATTTGATAAGTAAAAACCAACTACAAATTCATCTTTGAGTTTCAGAATCAGATAAAATTAATCGCTTAGCTTAAATCTATTATAATTACCATCAATTACGTTAACTTTGTCTCAAGCCGACAGGCTTTTCAACCTTGTTCATCAAAAATTAGGTTTAAAAGGAATTCACGATTTACGCTACGCTCCAATTGCCTTCAGCAGCAAAAACAGAAACAAAAATGCCGCTGCTACTGATAAAATTGCTAAAAATCAATTCATTTCACTAAAATCAAAAAACTCGTTTCACTCAAACAACTTTGATTTAAACGTTACATTTCTTGATTTTCTAAACGCATTCTATCAGAGGCAGAAAACACCCCACATACATTTACAAGCTTCACACATTCTGAAGAATAATTGATTAGATCTAATGATCTAATAGTCCCCAATAATCCTTGTTTTTTACGATTTCTTATTATGGAATTTCACTGATTTAGCTTTCCGAAAGAGAAATATTAACCTGTGAGGTATTACTTTTGTAATTGATACCTGAAAACAACACCATGCAAAGCTTCGATTATTCTAATCAGAATCATATCATTTTTCTACTACTCGCTACCATTATTGTCGCGTTGGCTTTTATTATTATCAAGTACAAGATCAAGACTTATTTTCAGGAACGCACGGTGCGTAAGCGCTTCGAACGAGGTAACAAACTGGAACAACAGGCCAAAAGTTTTCTGAAAAGTAAAGGTTATAGAATTATTGATTATCAAAGTACTTACGAGCACAAGTACATGGAAGATGGTGAAGTCCAAATTGCAGAAATAAAGCCTGATTACATCGTTAAGAAAAATGGCAAAACCTATATCGTTGAGGTAAAAAGTGGATCTTATGCCATTAATGCGCGCAACAAGAGTACGCGCCGCCAACTTTTAGAGTATGATTATGTGGTTGAAAATGATGGGGTCTTTCTCCTGGATATGGAAAATCGTCAATTGAAATTGGTGCAATTTAAATCCAAGGGCGAAAAACGATCCGGTAAGCTTATAAAGTTTATCATCCTAATCGCTATCATTGGTATGGCAGTTCCTTACTGGCAAGTGAAAGTGGTTATCGGACTGGTGTTGGTATTTTTATTTTTAAAAGAGAGTAGGTTTTGAGTTTGGGGTTTGGGGTTCTGAGTTTAGAGTTTGTTTGTTTAAAAGTTGAGGAGTTTATCACTCCTTTTCTGAGACATAAAGGCTCGCTTCTTAAATTAATAGCCTGATTAGTAAGACTAATCTAGTCATTTCTCTTAATAAAAAAAGGCCCCACTCCGAAGAATGAAACCTTTGAGTTAAAAAACTCCCTTAATGAAACATCTTTATGAATAATATAAAACCAATAAACTATTCTACTAACCTGCCTTTTGTGTTAATGAAACATGGGATTGACAACAAGTACAGAATTTGATATTCCAATCAGGGAAATGCCATAAAGTATATTGTTGTAAAAATTCGTGTCTTGAAAAATCTCCTAATAGCAAATAATAATCCATTCTGGCCTTCATAAACGGACAGCCCCATTCATGGATGATTCGTTCATTCAATTCATTCCTTTTATAATCTAAATAATATATTGCCATCTTGTTTTAATTTATTGATCAATAAATAATTCGCTTAAAGGAGTACTTCATACACAAAACTGACAGACAGAAAATTCAATTATTACCTGCCAATAATTTTTTCTACTTCTTCATAAAAATCAGCCTTCTCCCCTACTGATCTCAGCACTATCTTACCTTTTCTATCAATCAAAATCTTTGTTGGATAACCTTGAACATTATAACCGGCTACATAGTCATTTCCATCAGCTTCAAATAATACGCTTGGCCAATTCATTTGATAGTCCTGCATACACTTCTTAACTTTTTCAATGGAATTATCTTTGGCAATCCCTACAATCTGCAATTTATCAGCATATTTCTTCTGAAATGCTTTCATTTCAGGTACACCTTCTAAACAGGCATGGCACCATGTTCCCCAAAAATCTATGATAATGTATTTCCCTTGTAATGATGACATATTAAAAACCTGACCATCAAGCGCATTTATACCCGTTATTATAGGAGCAGTCATACCAGCTCCGGTTGCTTTATAACCTTCTACTCGCGCTGTGAGTTTTTTGAAATATGATACGTTACTATACTTTGCATCTACTGACTCCATTAACTTTGCAACATGCTCAATTTCAATTTGCGAACGTGTCAGCATATCTTCCATTAACCACATACCTGCTATGTGCTTAATTTTGGCAAAACTGTTT
>DIYS01000230.1 GCA_002429115.1 Saccharicrinis sp. UBA6048
ACCGTCACCCGGAGAACCTTACCTATCATGAAAGTTGTACTTTGTTTAGGCCTGTAAAAAAAGCCCATCCATCAGGATGAGCTTTTCAAAATATAGTATTACTATTGTACTAATTCACTATTAAACTTGCAGACTAGTCTACAATTTACGGCTTACTTCAACTTCTTCGTAAGCTTCAACAATATCGCCTACTTTAATATCGTTGTACTTGTCGATGTTCAAACCACATTCGTAACCTGAAGCTACTTCTTTCACATCATCTTTAAAACGTTTCAGTGAACCAAGTTCTCCGGTATACACTACGATACCTTCACGAATCAGACGAATCTTATTGGTACGCTTGATCTTTCCTTCTTTCACCATACAACCGGCAATTGTACCAACTTTAGAAATCTTGAATGTCTCACGAATTTCAATCGTTGCTACAATTTCTTCTTTGATTTCTGGCGACAACATACCTTCCATTGCTGATTTCAACTCTTCAATGGCATCGTATATAATTGAGTAAAGACGAATATCGATTTCTTCTTTTTCAGCAATTCGACGGGCAGCCATTGACGGACGCACCTGGAAACCAATCACAATCGCATTGGATGCAGTTGCTAACATGATGTCCGATTCAGAAATCTGACCTACCGCTTTATGAATAACATTCACCTGAATTTCTTCAGTCGACAGCTTAATTAAAGAGTCTGATAATGCTTCAATAGAACCATCCACATCACCTTTAACAATCACGTTCAACTCCTGGAAGTTACCAATGGCAATACGACGACCGATTTCATCAAGTGTGATGTGCTTCTTCGTTCGCATGCCCTGCTCACGCTGCAATTGCTCGCGCTTGGTGGCAATGTCTTTTGCTTCACGCTCATCGTCCATGATGTTAAAACGCTCACCAGCCTGAGGAGCACCATTCAATCCAAGCACCAATGCCGGTTCTGATGGTCCAACTTCTTCAATCTTCTGGTTACGCTCATTGAACATCGCTTTTACGTGACCGTAATGTGATCCTGACAGAATCATATCACCTACACGCATTGTTCCACTTTGAACAAGTAAAGTCGTTACATAGCCACGTCCCTTATCCAATGATGATTCAATAACTGAACCAACGGCACGTTTATCCGGATTAGCTTTTAATTCAAGAAGGTCAGCTTCAAGTAACACTTTCTCTAAAAGCTCATCAATATTAACTCCGTTCTTAGCCGAAATCTCCTGGCACTGGAATTTACCGCCCCAGTCTTCAACTAAGTAATTCATATTAGCCAGCTCTTCCTTAATTCGATCAGGATTAGCACCTGGCTTATCAATTTTATTAATTGCAAATACGATAGGTACACCTGCTGCTGCCGCGTGATTAATTGCTTCAATGGTCTGTGGCATCACATTATCATCAGCTGCCACAATAATAATCGCAATATCGGTTACCTGAGCACCCCTTGCACGCATCGCCGTAAAGGCCTCGTGACCCGGTGTATCCAGGAATGTAATCTGACGACCATCTTCACGCGTTACACTGTAAGCTCCGATGTGCTGGGTTATACCCCCTGCCTCACCGGCAATTACATTCGCCTTACGAATGTGGTCAAGTAATGAGGTTTTACCGTGGTCAACGTGTCCCATCACTGTTACAATCGGCGGACGATCTTGTAAATCTTCTTCTTTATCCTCCTCCTCAATGATCGACTCAACTACATCAGCACTTACGAACTCAATAGTGTATCCAAATTCTTCAGCAACTAAAGCAAGTGTTTCAGCATCCAATCGCTGATTGATGGAAACAAACATACCTAAGCTCATACAAGTGGCAATAATCTGGTTCACCTGTACACTCATCATGTTCGCCAATTCATTAGCCGTTACGAATTCTGTAACTTTCAATATTGACTTTTCCTGATCTGCTTTTTCCATCTCAGCCTGCTGGCGTTGAGATTGCAGTTCACGTTTTTCACGACGGTGCTTAGCTCCTTTGCTCTTACCTTTTGAGGTTAATCTTGCTAAAGTATCTTTAATCTGCTTTTGTACATCTTCCTCGCTAACTTCTGCTTTGATCGGACGCTTCTTAGCTTTGGCCGGGCGCTGTTTTCTTTCACGTCTTTCCGGTCCTCCTCCCGGCTTCTTATCAGCACCACCTTGAGCTTGCTGCTTCTGGTTGATGTCAACTTTTTCTTTATCTTTCTTAATGCGCTTACGCTTGCGCTTCTTATTAGCGTTTTTATCAGCCGCTGATTTATTATCGCTTTTCGCTGGTTTAGATGGCAGCTCAATTTTACCAACTACAGTTGGTCCAGACAGCTTCTTAACCTGCGTTGGACGAAATGCATCGTCTTTATTTTCTTTAGGTGCCTCTGTCTGCGGCGCTTCTTGCTTGGCGGCAGGTTTCTCTGCTACTTTAGCTGGCTTCTGTGATGGTTTCTCCACCTTCTCTGTTTTAGGTTCTTCCTTCTTTTTAGGCACTACTTTCTCAACAGGCTTCGATTCAGCTTTTTTAGGTTTTGCGCCAAGGTCAATTTTACCAACCACCTTCATATCCTCAACAGGCTCTACTTTAGTTGGTATATGTTCCGGTTTTTTCTTTTCCTTTTTCTCAACCGGTTTTTCTTCCTTAACTTCTTTAACTTCCTTCTTAGCCTCTGGCTTAAGTGCTTCTTTAGGTTTCGGCTCTGGTGTTGGTTCCTTTTTCTTTGGTTTTAATGCATCCAAATCAACTTTACCAACTACTTTTGGTCCGCCATCTTCTTTGGCAGCTGGTTCCTCAGCTGGCGTTTCTTTTTCCTGAACCGGCTCGATATCATCACGAATGTCAGACAAAGAAATAGATTCTTTCTTTGACTTTTCTTTCATTTTAGCCAGTTTCTCCGATTCCTTCTTAACGTGTGAATCGCCACGATACTCCTGTGAAAGAAGAGAATACATCTCCTCAGAGATTTTTGTATTCGGATTAGACTCCAATTTGAAGCCTTTCTTCTGCAGGAATTCCACAATGGTGTGGTGTCCAACATTGAACTCTCGTGCTACTTTACTTAGTCTTTTTCCAACTGCCATATAACAGGACTATTCTTTACGTTTTATTTTGTTCGGATTCAATTCTTTGCGGGCAAATATAGCGATTTATTCAAATTCCGCGCTTAGTATGCTTCTAACTTCCTGAATTGTTTCCTCTTCTAAATCTGTTCTCTTAACCAGGTCTTCCACAGACAAGTCTAACACTGATTTAGCTGTATCACATCCAATAGATTTCAGCTCATTCAAAATCCATGCTTCGATTTCATCTGAGAACTCGTCAAGGCTCACATCTTCGTCATCCTCGTCTGACTCACGATATACATCCAACTCATATCCGGTAAGTTGTCCGGCCAAACGAATATTTAACCCACCTTTACCGATTGCTAACGACACTTCCTCTGGTCGAAGGTAAACTTCAGCGCGCTTATCTTCTTCAAGTATCTTGATATTAGTAATCTTCGCCGGGTTCAGTGCACGCTGTATAAATAGCTGGGTGTTTGCAGTAAAGTTAATTACATCGATGTTCTCATTTCGCAGCTCACGTACGATTCCGTGAATACGCGAACCTTTCATTCCCACACAAGCTCCAACCGGGTCAATACGCTCATCATATGACTCTACAGCTACTTTAGCTCTCTCTCCTGGTACACGAACGATTTTCTTAATAGTAATCAGTCCATCAAAAATTTCAGGCACTTCCAACTCAAACAAACGTTCTAAGAATACCGGAGATGTTCTTGATAAGATAATAAGCGGGCTATTATTTCTGATTTCAACCTTAACCACAACAGCACGAACGTTATCTCCCTTTCTGAAGAAATCGGAAGGAATTTGCTCTGCTTTAGGTAAGATCAGTTCGTTACCCTCATCGTCAATAATTAGAATTTCGCGTTTCCAAATCTGGTAAACCTCACCGGTTACGATTTCACCAACGCGATCTTTATAACTATGGTAGATGTTATCTTTTTCCAGTTCCAGGATACGAGCTGATAAATTCTGACGCAGACTTAGAATTGCTCTACGCCCGAAATCAAGAAATTTAACTTCATCAGTTACTTCTTCGCCCAGCTCATAATCATCATCGATCTTTTTAGCCTCTGATAGCGAAATTTGCAAGTTATCATCTTCCAAATCCTCATCTGCTACTACTTCTCTGTTTCGCCAGATTTCGAAGTCACCTTTATCATCATTAATGATCACGTCGAAATTTTCGTCGGTACCAAATCGTTTGATCAATACACTTCGGAAAGCATCTTCCAAAACGCTAATCATGGTTGCGCGATCAATATTTTTGAGTTCTTTGAACTCCGAAAACGTATCTATCAGATTAATATTTTCCATACTCTAAGGAATATTTAAAAAGATATAATGTCTTTTACCTGTTTTACTTCGTCAAATTTACAATTTACCGTTCTCACCTGCAATTCCTTGCGTTTCTTGCCTTCCACCTTCACTTTTTCTTCAATCTCCACTTCAAATCCTTCTTCGAGAACACTTACAAGCTTGCCTTCGAACTTTTTACCATCCGTACAAAGTACTTCTACTTCTCTGCCAATATTTTTCTTATACTGTCCAAGTACTTTAAGTGGTTGTCCAATACCAGCAGACGACACTTCCAATTCAAAATCTTCGGTATCCCTGTCTAGATTTTCTTCAATCAAACGGCTTAACTCGATACAATAGCTAATTGGCACCCCATTCTCGTGGTCGATAACCACGTTAATTTTATTTCCGGGCTTTACCACCAATTCCACAACAAACATATTGTCTTGTTGTAATTTGTCAGCAATTATATCTTCTATTTTAGACTCGTTTATCATGCTCAATAATCTAATAAAATAGGGGACTATTCTGTCCCCTAAAGTCTTCCCTTCGGTAAATCAAGCGCAAAGATAGTATTTACACTACACTTATCCAAACAGTGAGTTTTAATAAACCTTTCAATTTCAATATTTCATAATTGAGTTTAACTTTTTATCAATAATCCATTTGACTCAACAATAAACAAACCTGATTTTTGTATATTAAATGCCTAATTCTTCTAGAACAATTCCTGTGAATAAAAGAAAAATAATAAACGATCCTGTTCATGGATTTATCAAGATACCTTTTGATTTATTATACGACCTGACTGAGCACCATTACTTCCAGAGGCTTCGAAGAATAAAGCAATTAGGCCTAACCCACCTTGTATATCCGGGTGCGCTTCATACAAGATTTCAACATGCATTGGGTGCCATGCATTTGATGAGTTCTGCTGTTGAAACGCTCCGATCAAAAGGTCATATCATAACAGAACAAGAATCTATTGCTGTGCATGCAGCCATTTTATTGCACGACATAGGCCATGGCCCTTTTAGCCACGTACTCGAAAATACTTTGGTAGAGGTGTCACACGAGGCGATATCTCAGGTATTAATGCAGCAATTGGATAGCGAATTAGGCGGTCAGCTACAAACTGCCATTAGTATATTTAATGATTCATACCCTAAACGCTTTCTCCACCAACTTGTTTCGAGCCAGCTTGATATGGATCGACTTGATTATTTAA
>DIYS01000171.1 GCA_002429115.1 Saccharicrinis sp. UBA6048
CTTTTAACGCATCAGTAGTAATACGAAATCTTATAACCGCAATATTGCCACGCCTCAAAATCCGGAAGGAACAGCAACGTCTGCATCTGATCAGAAGTTGAAGTATGTATTCAACAATGTTTTAACCATACGAAAGCTGATGGGCGATCATATGCTTAATGCAGTAATTGGTCAGAGTTATGAAACATCCGAAGAAAACACCATGCGTGTAACAGGTTCTGGCTTTTTTGATGACAATGAAAAAAGTGTGGCCGTAGCAACCGACAAAAGAGTGCTTGATGCATTGACACAAGAGTGGGCTGTTGTATCTTACTTTAGTCGCATCAATTACCGTTTTAAAAACCGCTATCTAGCCGGTTTTACCTATCGTATTGATGGTTCTTCACGATTCAGTAAAAACGAACGTTACAGAGGTTTCCCATCTTTTTCTGCCGGTTGGATCTTAACCGAAGAAGACTTTATGGAAAACTCAAGAAACTGGTTAAGCGAATTAAAGCTACGCGCCAGCTATGGTTTAACAGGATTAGATGGTTCATTTGGAGGCTACTATGGAAACCAGGGACAATGGACGCGTGATAACCGTACTATGTCAGGAAATACATTGATTTATAATGGTGTGCCTTTATTATTTAATGAGCAATCGGTTAACCCGAACTTAGATTGGGAAACAACCACCTCGCTTGATTTAGGTATTGATGCCACACTATTTAATGGCAAAATGGATCTGACACTTGATTACTTTTATAAGAAAACCAATAACCTACTGGCCAATGATATGGTTCCGTTATATACAGGTTGGAGCTACCAGCAGCAGAATGTTGGAAGTATGAAAAATGAAGGTATTGAGTTATTGGTAAATGGTACACTGCTACAAACCAACGATTGGCGATGGACCGGCTCATTCAATATTTCCCATGTAAAGGATAAACTTTTAAGCCTGAACGAAGCAGGACACCAAATGGCCAATTCTCAGGGGCTTGAAAAGAAAGTTTTTAAAGTTGGAGAAAGTTTAAGTCAGTTTTATTTATACGATTGGGTAGGTGTTGATCCGCTTACAGGTAACCCACTTTGGCGTTACGACGATGGATCTGTTAGTGAAACACCACCACAAGCATTATTCGACTCAGAAAATCCGTTGGCCAACCGTTATGCTGCAGGCAACAGCTTGCCAGACTTCTATGGTGGTATTACCAATAACATCAGCTATAAAAACTGGGATCTGAATTTTACGTTTTCATATGCTGTCGGACAAAAAATGATGAATGGTACACAAGCGTCATTGATGACTTATACGCTTACAGAAAGTAATAATTTATCAACTGATATCCTTGATTACTGGAAGATTCCTGGTCACCAGACTGATGTGCCAAAACTAGATAATGCAACCACAGTTTACAGAAACCCATTGTGGCCTACCAGCGGATTAAACGGATATGATGTCAGCCGCTTAAACGATCGCTTTTTAGAAGATGGTTCTTACTTACGACTAAGAAATATTACGCTGGCATATACCTTCGATCAGAATTGGGTTAGAAAGCTATATATGGAGCGTGTAAAAGTATACGTTCAGGGGAACAACCTGTTGACATTTACCGGCTATAGCGGTGTTGACCCTGAAGTAAGTGCATACGGTTCAAATGCAGTGTTAGGAGGTTATGATGAAATCACAATGCCTCAGGTTAAAACACTCAAATTTGGTGTAGATATTACATTCTAAATACTAACGCATAAATGATAAAAATGATGAAAGCACAATATAGTTTATTAGTATTATTGGCGATCCTATTTGCTTCTTGTGATAAGTATTTGGATTTGGAACCGGAAAATACCCTGGTGGAAGACAAAGTATTCGAAAAGTTCTCTACAGCAGAATCAGCCGTTGCAGGTACTTACCACCTTTTGTTTAGCGCTGCAACTGTAGATTATGTGATGACGGAAGCGACTTCGCCTACATGCGAATATAGTTCAGGTGCAGGCCGCACTTACGATGAGATCAATAACGGTGCTGTTTTACCGGAAGATCCGAATTTGCAAAAGATCTACGAATCGTATTACGCCGCTTTGGTACAGGCTAACTTATTGCTTTATAAAATTCCGGAGTTGGGTCAGTACGAAGAAGCCGATATGAAACAGCACATGGCCGAAGCCAAGTTTATCAGGGCCTATTCTTACCTTCGTTTATTAGCGTGGTATGGTGATGGTGCATTGATGAACCAGCTTCAAAAAGATGGTGTTGTACTTTACCTTGAGCACTACGATGGTTTTGACAGAGACAAGGATATCCGTCCACGTAATACCAATGAAGAGGTATACGAGCAGATTATAAAAGATCTGGAAGAAGCAATAACTGACTTACCTGAACCATCAGCACAATCAGATGTTGAAAACAGGGTGAGCAGAGCTAACAAAGCCACCTGTGAGGCACTGTTGGTACGCACTTACATGTACATGCGTGATTATGCCAATGCACTTACACATGCCGATCAATTTATGACTTACACTGGTTACGAGCTGGAAGACGATGTTTTAAGCATATTCCCTCCAAATCCAAATGGTGAAGTGATCCCATTCTCTTCTGAGCATGTTTTCGGATTCCCTGTGAGTTCAAACGGTGGTAACTGGCAATTTGGTGGAAACAGCATCTACTATATCTATAATAATTTCTGGTATAGCGATGCCTTGATCAGCACATTCTCAGATACTGATTTGAGAAAATCAGAATTAATGAATCCGATAAATAATGATGGAGAAGTTATCTACGTCACAAACAAATACCCTAACAGAAATGGACGGGATAATATGACCATGATGCGATTACCTGAAGTTCTTTTATCGAAAGCTGAGGCAATGGCCAGAACATCCAGCAGTGCCACACAAGACATGGTTGATCTGCTTAACGATATTCACCTAAGAGCGAACCCAGGTACACCTGGGTATACACCAGATGACTTTACAACCACGGGTGATTTTATTGATCGTGTATTATTGGAACGAAGCAAAGAGTTTGCCTTCGAAGGGTTCACACGCTTTGATCAGTTAAGAACCGATCGTCCATTGTATAACCCGGAATTACCGGATAATAAAAAGGTATTTCCAATTCCATTGCGCGAAATTCAGATCAGCAATGGTGTGGTGAAACAAAACGAAGGGTACACATCCAATTAAAAAAACTAACACACAATAATAAAGATGAACATAATCGGTAAAACACTGGTAATGGTGGCTATTGCTTTGCTATTGGCTCCTGTTGTAAATGCTCAAATGCAGCCAGCTAAACGCATTGCTCCCAAAGTAACAAAGGGGATGACTGTTAATGCACCAACAAAAGAGGTATGGAAATACATCTCTTCACCAAATGCATTCTACAGTTCTATTGAGGAGGTTGAAAATTTGAAATGCCCAACCATTAGTGAGGGTGCAAAGATGAGTTTTACACTTCCTAATGACAAAATCCGTAAGCAGGAAGTAAGCATTGTTAATAAGCATGAGCAATTAATAGCCTACTACATCACACAGTCTGATTACTACGAGCAGCCTTGGGTGATTAGAATCCTGGTTGGAGCAGATGAAGATGATTCCTTTATACAGTTCGAAGGCATCTTTAGCATCGAAAACAAAGCAAAGGAAAAGGAGATGATCAAAAAGGTTGAAGCTGAATGGGCTTTGATGAAGAAAGCTATTGACAACAAGTTTAAATAATAAACTAAATACTGGACGAATGAAGATAAGGCTAACGCTCGCAATGGCAGTGATAACATTACTAAGTGCGTGCAATACAAATACGAAAGACACAATCACCATCAGTGGAAAAGTAAAATTCCCTGACAATCGCTTTAAGATGTACATTTCGCAGTATCGCGATGGTGAAAAAGTAGTAACAGACTCATTCCAGTTGGCTGGAGATGGCAGTTATCAATACGAAATGAGTACGTCGATACCCGGTGAATATAAACTAGATTGCCAGAAATGGCAGTCGGTAAGTTTTTGGGCGGAGGACGAAGACTTAGGCATTGATTTTCGCGGACAGGATACGGCGAAAATAAAAATCAAGAATCCACCTTATGTATACATCAACGGAGGTCCTAAAAACGAGGTGATGAACCACATTAACTTTAATAGTTATCGTTCTTACCAGGTGATGATTGGTTTATCACAGGGCGTATATAAGGCCACCAAGGACATACCTGAGAAATATGGTGAAATTGCCGGTAAGTTGTATGGTGTAACTGGTGATGATGACCGGGCTCGTACTCGTTTTCTGGCTAAAGAATATGCAGACAGAAACAGTGTACTTGCAGTAGTAAGTCGCCTGCGCGATAAAACAGATAAAGATCTAATAGATAAAACCCTTGCGACGCTTAAAGAGACTAACCCGTCTTACCCACCGTTGTTGAAGTACATCAAAGATAAAGAAGAAGCACGTGCAGCTGCTGAGAAAGTAAAAATTGGCAGTGTAGCACCACACTTCTCTTATCCAACACCAGATGGTGTAATGGTGTCACCGGAAGATTACAAGGGTAAGTTAGTAATCATCGACTTCTGGGCGTCGTGGTGCGGACCATGTCGTAACGAAATTCCTCATCTGAAGGAAGTCTATGAAAAGTATCATGAGCAGGGTGTTGAAATGTTAAGTGTTTCTATCGACAAGAAAGAATCTGAATGGCACAAAGCACTGGCAGAGGAAGATATGGAATGGACGCAGGTATTAGCACCTAAAGCTGGTAAGCAAACTATGAAAGATTATCAGTTCAATGGCATTCCGTTTATCATCATACTTGATAAGGATGGTAAAATCATTGCTAAAAACCTGAGAGGCAAGAAAATTGACGAGAAACTTGACGAACTTCTAACAAAATAAAAGAAAGAAAGCAAACGATGAAAAAGATGTATTCTTATTTGATGGCATTAGTGATGATAATAGCATTAATGCCTGAAATAAAAGCGGATAATGATGGTGAAGGGATTGTTTTCACACATGGCTCATGGGCAGAAGTAATTGCCAAAGCAAAAAGTGAAAAGAAATTGATTTTTGCAGACTGCTACACCACCTGGTGTGGACCATGTAGAATGCTATCTAAACAGGTTTTCCCGCAGAAAGAGGTGGGTGACTATTTCAATGCCAACTTTATCAATGTGAAAATTGATTGTGAAAAAGGTGAAGGCGTTGATTTGAAAAACAAATTTGGCGTATCCGCTTTCCCAACCATGCTATTTATCGATCCTTCTAACGAAAAGGTATTGCACCGTGTAGTGGGCTTCCGTCCGGCTGAAGAGCTGATCAAAGAAGCACAGGCAGCACCTGCTGAAGCCAAGCGTGCTGAAGAACTGGCGATGGCTTTTAAGAAAAACAAGAAGGATTTGAAAGCTACTGAAGATTATTTGAGCTATTTGGTTAAAATAAGTGATCCTAAAGCCGAAGAGGTGGCCTTGCATTACCTTAAGATGATACCAAAGAGCGACTGGCACAAAAAGGAGTATTTCTGGTTGGTGAGCCGCTATGTTAAAGATCCATTTAGCAAAGAAGCTGCCTACTTCTATAAAAACAAACAAGCGTTTATTGAGGCCAATGGCTTCCAGGGCGAGTACTTTGAGTCGGGTATGTATTATGATTATGTAGGAAAACTTGCTGATGTATCATCTAAAGAGGCGTTTGATCAAAAGGCTTTTGACAAGTTGATTAAGCTGATGGAAACAAATGAGTTCGATCGTATTGATGCCGTTAAAGATTATACCAACAGGGCTTTATTGGTAAATGTTGGTGATTATGCCGGTTACATGGATGTGGTTGAACAAAAGTTTGCTGAAGGATTAGCTACTAACCCGAAATACTATGCCGAATCAGGATTTAACTTATTAAATCGTCTGCAGGACTGCACCGACAAAGCAGTATTTGTAAGAGCGGTTAATTTGATGGATAATGCTATTGCTGCTCAATTTGAGAATGAAGAGCTGGACATGTTTAGTTTATCAATTGCCTACCGCGATGGATATGAATTCATTCAAAAAGCAGGAATTACAGGCGAGCGCCTGGCAGTTGCTAAAGCAATGAATGACTTGTTTGTTAACATGTCACCTAAGCACCGTAAGTTACTTGATAAAACGTACAAGGAAGCCCAGGAAGCGAAAGCCGAAGGTAAAACTGGCGGACGTACCATCCCGGCAATGAAAATGGGTGGTTTCTAGAAATTGGTTGATATTTGGTTTTATAGGCAGGCGCCTTGGATAGTAATTCAAGGCGTTTGTCGTAAATTAATGATTATG
>DIYS01000059.1 GCA_002429115.1 Saccharicrinis sp. UBA6048
ACAAACCGAACCGAAATAGCCAAGAATCGTTGAAGAATTTTACTTTTCCTTTATTCATCTTTTTAAATTGAATTTTTATATGCTTACAAACTTACACTAATAATTTGAAATACAGTGTATTTTTAGTGAAATAGTATGGTATAATTCAATAATTAATATTTGGAGATGAGTTTGGTTAAGGTTTTATATGCGATTTTAATCGTTGTCCCGGTGAATTTTAATTAATGAGGTCCTGACGTAAAGTGCATTGGGTATAACCATTAAATTACTGACTAATCAATTACAAACGATTATATAACCGCCAGATTAATCGTTAATATGACCATCAAATAGAAAATATTGAAATAAAGAAATGCGTTTTTAAGGTTGCTTTGTTGCTGATTGTAAAAAAGCCGGATAAACAATCGTGTTGTCAGAATAAAGGATATTGAGATGCTGGCTAATAAAACTACTATCAATAAGGGCTTACTTAAAACAAAGTTGAGGGGTAATAATAATGTTGCCAGGTAGGTACATAATATCCAGATGAAAATAACACGTATCAATTGTTTGTCTGAAAGGTGATCAGTGATAATCGGAAAACCAGCCTTTTTATATTGCTTTTTGTACTTGAGTACCAGGAGCCAGAAGTGCGGCATTTGCCCCAGAAAAAAGAAAAAGGCAATAAAATGAATTCGCACATCAAGAATAGAGCCGCCGGCAGCCACCCAGCCTGCTATTGGAGGGATGGCGCCCACAATAGCACCTGGAAATACTGAAAAAGCCGTTCGTTTCTTAAGTGGTGTATAAATCAGGTTGTACCAAACCAATCCCATCCAACCCCATAACACAGTTGGCCATCCAAATGGTATCAGAAGGAGTGTGCCTGTGATAACGGCACTGATAATTACTGATAATGCAACATCTTTCCCAAATCTATGCTTTGGCAGCGGACGACCA
The DNA here is from genome assembly GCA_002429115.1 of Saccharicrinis sp. UBA6048. Taxonomy (GTDB): domain Bacteria; phylum Bacteroidota; class Bacteroidia; order Bacteroidales; family Marinilabiliaceae; genus Carboxylicivirga. Next base: position 940 of record DIYS01000059.1, read on the forward strand.
TGTGTTCGTGCCATTTTACTGTCCTCATTGACTTCCTGAAATTGATTCAAGGCTGATGCACCAGCCGATAAAAAGAATATACCACAAGCAACCAATGCACCATACCAGGAAAGCTTCTCTGCAAACAACGAATAGCCTGTAAACGCTGTTAATGCTATAGGTAAAGAGATGCTTAGCTTTGTAAAGGTTGTTATGTCTTTTAGTCTTATTGAATTCATTCAGATAGGTATTTAAAGTAATCCAGTAAAAGCTGAAACTCTTCTTCCGTCACTTGATCTTTGTACGATAACATCAGCCCCTTCTCGTAACCTTTTACAATTTCATAGTTTGGTTCATATATTGAGCGCCGAATATAATCTTCATCAGCCACAACTTCTATTTCTTCCTTGTCACGGATAACGGTTCGTGTTCGTCCCATAATGTTTTTATAGGATGGGCCTACGAGTTTTGTTCCATCTGCAGTGTGGCAGGCATTACAGCCATATTTTCTTGTCACAGCTGCGCCAGCGGTTCGTTTGTCAACTTCAATATTGTTGACAGCGATGGCAGAGGAATCAATTTTAAACATCTCTTCGTATTGAAGGGCCGGAATTACCTTGACGATTGATTTCATATAGGAGTGGAGCAATCCACAGTATTCGGCACAGTAGACATCGTATTCGCCCTCGCGACCGGACTCGAACCAAATCAGCGCTTCTTTACCTGGTACCATGTCTTGCTTTACCCTGAATGCCGGAATATACAAGCTGTGTAGTACATCCAGTGCAACAAGATCTAGTTTAACCGCTTTATCTTTAGGTACAAATAGCGTATCTGTGATCATCCCATTTTCATACTGAAAGGTGAAGCTCCACATACGGGCAATGGTTTTTATTGGAATGGCATCATCCGGCACTTCTTTCTGATAGCGCCAGCCCGACCAGCCATAGTAAAACATGGCCAGAACCAGTATGGTAGGAATCACTGTCCATACAATTTCAAGTGTATTATTGCCTTCGATGTGTTCGGCAACCGGATTTTTACTCTTTCGGTAACGAATGATGTAGTAGACCAGGAAGGCCGTTATTCCAAGCAAAAAGAATATGGAGATACCAAAAATGAAGACAAAGGCCGAATCGACCTGAGACACAAAGTTGGAGGCATTATTTGTTGATTCGTTCATAGTTATCGGTAATTATAGTCGAGGAAGGTGATGAAAAGCACAAGGCCGAGCAGAATAAAAATGGCCGCTACAAGATATTGCAGCAACTTGTTGTCGAACTTCAGGTGCATAAAATAAATCAACACCAATGTTGATTTGACAGATGCCAGCAAAATAGCTGTAAACACAGTTAAGTTGCCAAGCTCGATGTAGGTAACACCAACTGATATAATGGTTAAAACGATCAGTATGGCCAAAATCCATAAATAACTTTTGTATGGGACAGTATGATTATCTGATTGATGACTCATAGTAACATTTTTTATGTGATGAGGTAAAATAGCGGGAAAAGAAATATCCATATCAGGTCAACCAGGTGCCAATATAGCCCCGAGTTATCCAGTAATACAGGATTTTCAAAGGTAAGCGTATTGTTATTGACCCGCACAGCAACGATGGTAATCAATACAAAACCAACGATAATATGAAGTGCATGTAATCCGGTCATAAAAAAGTACAGGCCAAAAAACAGGGTGTCGCCATGCCCTAAACGTTGCAAATCTTCACTCCCGGGAAATATGCCGTGACTGAATTTACCTTTCCATTCGAAGTATTTATTGGCCATAAACATAAACGCCAGAAAGAGCGTCGCCATTAAAAACAGCAAGGTCAGTTGCTTATTCTTTTTACGTACAGCCGTGGTGGCCATGGCGATGGTGGCACTACTGATAAGAAGTATAATCGTATTTACCATTCCTACTGTTACACTTAATTCCTCGGCGGCTAAATGAAAGGCCACAGGGTTGAGGTAGCGGTATACGCCATAAACAATAAATAGTCCGGCGAACAGCAAAAGCTCTGTGAATATAAATAGCCACATGCCCAGCTTAGATGCTTCGTCATCGCGATGTATATGTGCTAATGTTGTCATTCGTCTATATTTTTGCGGTAATCGTATGGGCTTCTGGTAACGACAGGTATTTCGTCAAAGTTCTCTAACGATGGAGGAGAGTCAACTGTCCATTCAAGGGTGCGTCCACCCCAAGGGTTTTTAGTGGCCACTTCACCTTTCGTTGCTGATCGGATCAGGTTGTAAAGTATAATTATGAGGCCAAGCGCCAGCACCCAGGAGCCAATGGTCGATACGACATTTGGCCCATGAAATTCCTCTACATAATCGTAGTAACGGCGTGGCATACCAGAGAAACCAAGAAAGAACATCGGCAGATACAAGGTACAGAATCCGATAAAGAAGATCATCCAGCCTGTTGTGGCTAGCCTAGCGTTGTACATTCGCCCCCAAATCTTTGGAAACCAATAATGGATGGCTCCCATAAAGGCAAAGCCAACACCTCCGAATACAATAAAATGGAAATGCGCCACCACAAAAGCCGTATCGTGTAAATGGATGTTGGTGGTTAAGGCACCTAAGGCAATACCTGATAAGCCACCGATCATAAACACAAATAAAAACGAAGCTGCCCAAAAGAATGGAGCCTCTAATTGTATCGATGCTTTATGCAAGGTACTTACCCAGTTAAACACCTTGATGGCACTTGGTATAGCGACTATAAATGTTAGTAGCGAAAAGGTGTACAAAGCGGTACCACTCATACCTGAGGTAAACATGTGGTGACCCCAAACAAAGTAACCGACAAATGCAATGGCCAGGGTTGATAGCACAATGGCTTTGTATCCGAAGATGGATTTGTTGGCAAAGGTTGGTATAATCTCAGAGATAGCACCCATGGCCGGTAGTATCATAATATAAACAGCAGGGTGGGAGTAGATCCAAAACAGGTGCTGGTATAAAATTGGGTCGCCACCTAAAGCCGGATCGAAAAAGCCAATGTTTAGAACGCGTTCGCCAACAATCATCAACAAGGTGATACCAACGATGGGTGTTGCTAAAATCTGAATCCAGCCTGTGCCATAGAGCGTCCATGGAAATAATGGCATTTTAAACCAGGTCATGCCAGGGGCACGCATCCGGTGAATGGTAACAATAAAGTTGATGCCTGTTAATATGGATGAAAATCCTAATATAAACGCTCCCAGTACTGCCGGTAACATATTGGTATTCGTTTTGAAAGCGTATGGCGCATAAAATGTCCAGCCTGTATCCGGCGGGCCGCCAGCCATAAATAAGGATGATAAGGCAATAATGGCGCCGAATACATATATCCACCACGATAGCAGGTTGATTTTAGGAAAGGCCACATCTTTGGCGCCTATCATGATTGGTAATAGAAAATTACCAAATACTGCGGGAAGTCCCGGTACCACTACTAAAAATATCATTATCACACCATGCAGTGTGAAGATGGCATTGTAAGTTGCTGGATCCATCACTGTTTTACCCGGGGCTAATAATTCCAGCTTCATTAAGATCCCAAGCACGACGCCTGTGAGGAAAAATGCAACAATGGAATAGAGGTATAAAATGCCTATACGTTTATGGTCGGTAGAGAGAATCCAGGCAAAAATACCTTTACGGTTGCCTTTTTCTTCTCTGAAACTGAGGTTGGTTCGATCTGACATATGTATTCGATGTTTTAGTATCTTTTTTTGATATGATGCTTATGTGTGCTGTAAATAGTCTTTACACTCACTCCTCACTCCTCACTACTTTCTGTTTTTATTCGCTTCTTAGGTTTTGCAAACAGTACAATCAGCACCAATGAGGCAATAACCAATATTAGTATGCCTGCCACTTTAGTGATGTTAAGCACGTAGGCTTGTCCAACAGGATCGTAGCTGTAGCAGAATTGCAGAATCCGGTTAACCGTGGGGCCCGGAATACCTTTTGAGGCCTCAATTACAGCCAGCTTAAATTCAAAAGGTAGAAAGTAGGTGCCGTTCAGGTAACGGGTGATTTTACCTTCGGGACTGATTAGTATTAATCCGGCGGTGTGAATAAAGTCGTTACCGGTGCGTTTGTAGGTAAAGCCGGTGGCATTGGTAAGCCTGGCCACATTGGAACTATCAGCCGTGAAAAACAACCAGCCATCTTCCATGCCTTCTTTCTTAACCACCATAGAATAGTTGTTGCGCTTTTTTAGTGCCAGTTCATGGGTCTCGGTATAATCAAAGCTGACCGTTACCAATTGGAAGTCTCCACCCAATTGCATATCTGATAAATTAACAACTTCGGTGATGCCATCCATAAGTGGGGTGCAAATACCGGGACAACGGTAATAGACAAAATTTAAAACCAGTGGTTTATCACCCAGCAGTGTGCTGAATGCAACCGTATCGCCATTGATATTGATTAGTTCAATGTTATCAGGCAAGTACTCGTCCAAATGTTCGGTAATACCAATTTTGGGCGTTTCCTGTGCATATACACATAGGCATACGCAGAGTGACAGGGTTAGAATTTGTAGTCTCATATAATGGTGTATTAAGGTGCGATAAAATATAAAAATACCCCATTATCTTTTAAAAGACAATACGTGGATTGAAGATTTATGAAGAGTGAAAAGGTAAGAGTGAAAAGTGAAAAGTGGAAAATTCAGATGGAGCTATAAAGCCTAACACAGAGGTACTAAGACGCAGAGAAGAGAGAAACAACTTCCTTAGCATCTTCAAGATGCTTAGGAAGTAATGTACAATATTGTCGAAAGGTGGAGTGTTTATTGGAGATTGGAAAGTGAAGAACTAAGAGTGATAAGTTGATAGTGAAAAATGTAAATCAAGCCCCAACGTGGGCGCTATCTATCAGCATAGGGCGAAGTGTAACGGAACCCTATGTAACTATCATATTAATTAAACCGGTGCAATTACTGATGTTGTTTTCCGCACACATTACCATGCACCGGAATACACCAAAGATTTAAACTCTGTGTAGGAAAGGATAGGAGGTTGATGAGATAGAAACTGACTTTGTTAGACTGAAGGTTACAACGACATCACACCCGGAATAGACGATGCCGCATTGGTAATTTCAATAATCGCATCGGCGCTTTTCATGCTGACTTTGCACGATACCGAAACATACTTAAGGCTTTTGGTGTGGTTAAAGGTAACCGTACCATGCTTTGGCAACAAATCAACGACTTGCTGAACCTTACCACCCTCATTAGGCACGATGAATTTAAACATATATAACAGCGGCCATTTCTTGTTTTCAGAAAGTAGTTTTTTAAGCTTTTCGTAGTCTTGTAATGCCATGGTTTTATTTTTTCTGCAAAAATATATTATTAATGCAATTGCAAAGCATATCCTTTGCTAAATCTTGTCACGTTCATCACTTCTTAAAATTAAACCGCCTGATTACAGAAAAGGTTCAAGGAGTTAATAACCTGTATTTGATTTAGATCTTATGCTCCAGAGTGAGCTGCGAAAGCTGCAAATCAAGGCTCAACGAGGGCAACATCTGTCAGCATAGGGCGAAGTATCACGCAGCCCTATGTATCAATCATAGCAATCAGACCGATGCAAGCGCTATACTTATTACCCGGTGAAATTAACATGCATCGGAACACACTCAAGGTTTTTGACCTCAGTATTAGGAAAGGATTGGCTATTTTCTTCCCCCATCGCCTTCGGCACTTCCCCAAAAGGGGAAGATTTGACTAACAGCTTGGTATATACCTTTTATTCATCTTCGCAAATAAAACCTCAGGCATCCAAATCAAAAGGCAACTCACGCTCAATAAATATTTCTTCAGGACTTACCTTAACCTGAACCGGTATGATTTCAACGCCGGCAGCATAAGCTTCTTTTAAAGCATTAGCATAATTTGGATCAATGTCATGTGCCGGTGCAAAAATTGATACATCCGAACGCTGAATTACATAGAGCATAACAGCTCGAATACCTTCCTTCTTTAACTGGATCAGCTCTTCCAGGTGTTTCTTACCACGGGTGGTCACAGCATCGGGGAAGCGGGCATAGTCACCATCTTTCATCGTCACATTTTTAACCTCAATAAAACAGGTCTCCTCCTTGTTTTGCGCCATAATGTCGATGCGGCTGTTGCCGGTTTTTACTTCACGCTGAACGTGCTCATAATTATTGAGCTGCACAATTTCTTTGTTGACAATCGCCTCGTAGGCAATTCTATTGGGGTGAGAGGTGTTAATGCCCACCCACTGACCATTCAGCTTGATCATTTCCCATGTGAATTTGGTTTTCCGCTTGGGGTCTTTAGCCGGCGACAGATATACTTCAGCCCCCTCTTCAATACAGGTTTTCATGGAGCCACTGTTAGTACAATGCGCCACCACAACCGATCCATCATCCAGCCTTATGTCACTAAGAAATCGCTTATATCGTTTGATTAAAGTGCCGTGTACTAAAGGGGTGTCGAATCTCATATTGGTAGAATTTGAGTGCGAAAATATCAAATTATTAATCCAGTTGATTACTTTTGCCGCTCATAATTTTCTTGAAAATGGAATGTCGATTAGGCTGTGCAGCGTGTTGTATTGTACCATCAATATCATCTTCATCACCCAAACACCCAAATGGGAAGCGGGCAGGTGAAAAATGTAAGCATCTGACGGATGATCTGTTGTGCGATATTTTTGATTCACCTGATCGCCCTGCTGTGTGTGGCGGTTTTACGCCCGAAAAACTCTTTTGCGGAGACTGCCGGGAGTATGCGGTTGAAACACTTGCCAAACTGGAGGGACTCTCAGAATGGCAACATCTGTAGACACTCGATTTATTCGATCAATTCAAAAAATGAATATTCGGCAAGTTTCTTTCAACGATATTTTCAAACTTACCCTTAGGATAACCAATTAAGATGGTGCTGTAAACTTTATGGTTATCGGGTATTTGCAAGCATTGCTTAAGTTTCTTGTTCTTTTGAGCGGCATTAACAATATAGCCATTCACACAGGTACAAAGGTCAATCAGTTCGGCATATAAAATCGCCATGCCGGTCCATATATTGGCGTCGTGACAAGGCATTCCCACCGGCACCTCTTCGCTGTGAATAACAATTAAAGCAGGTGCATTGTAGGTAATCATGTTGTTATCACGTGCTGCTTTATTGAGGAACTTAGTTTTTGATTGCTCAATGGTTTGAACAACCGATTTCCCTTTAAGCAGTTTCAGCAAAGGTTTGGTCAGCCAATTAACGGCGTTAAAGGCCTTTGTCAGTGTTTCTATAGTCAACTGATTAATTCGGTTTAGCTGCTCATCATTAGTGATCACCGTAAAATGCAAGGATTGTCGGTTACTGGCCGTAGGGCTATATCTTAAATGATTTATAAACTCTTTGATGATCGAAGGTGATAAGGGTTTAGAGCTGAAATCCCGATGTGTCCGTCGTTGTTGCATCAACAATTCAAAATCGTAGGGCTGAATGTTATTTTGCGATGCATTACCAATAATATTTTGAGAGCCAATGGCATTTTCGGAACACACTGCCGCACAATGGTGACATTGAATACAGTCCTCATTAATCGTTGCTGTACTAATGTCAATGCCCGAAACAGGACAAACACGCTCACATTTCTTACACTCTATGCACTTATCGGAATTTATAGCAATCATCATTTTTCAATTTTGAAGCGCAAATATAAGAAACTGTTTAATTCATTCGCTAGTGCAGGTTGTAACCTGTGCTGACTGTAGAATAACTAGGGCGTGATTTCAAAGCAGAGCCAGCTGTGAGAGTTATTAACGGCAACACTTCCTAAGCATCTCCAAGATGCTAAGGAAGTTGTTTTTACTTTCACAACGTCTTATAATCTTTGCGTCAAATATGACTTTTCACTATTAGTTTTTCACTTTTCATTCTTCACTCATTTTACAGGTTTTGCAAAACCAAGCCAGCTGTGAGAGTTATTCCCGGCAACACTTCCTAAGCATCTCCAAGATGCTAAGGAAGTTGTTTTTATTTTCACAACGTCTTATAATCGTTGCGTCAAATATCACTTTTCACTATTAGTTTTCCACTCTTCACTTATCCATCACTCATTTTATAGATTTTGCTGCAAAACGTCGATTGATTATTTTTGAAGGGCTAATGAAAACTTATTAAGACCTCAAACGTATCACGTCCGTATGAAACGAATAGTGTTATTTCTAATCAGCGTGTGCTGTATCAATGCTTTTAGCCAGGATTACAGTATTAAATCAAAAAAAGCAATTGAAGCATTTGAAAATGCGCAGCATAGCTATGCATCCAATAAATTTGATGAGGCGATCACATTTTTGAATGTGGCCATTAAAAAAGAGGATCGTTTTATTGAAGCCTACTTGTTAAAAGCGGATATCTTCTTTAATCAAAAGAAATACGAACAGGAGGTACTGGCTCTTGAAAATGCAATAGCTATTGATAGCCTGTTTTTTGTGCCGGCATTATTTAATATGGGTGTTGCCAAGTATAATACCGGACAATACGATGATGTGGAAAAGTGGATGGCTCTTTACAAATCGAATAACCGATCGAAGCGTTCAAGGTTAAATCCTGACCATTGGGTTGAAAAAGCCAAATTTGCCAAAGAAGCCATTGTTAAACCTATATATATTGAGCCAGTCAATCTGGGCGAAGCTGTTAATAGTGAGTTGGATGAATATTGGCCAAGCCTGAGTGCTGATGGTGAAACGATGATTTTCACAGTGTTGGTGCCCAATGATCCGCTTGTTACCGATGTAAAAGGCTTAACTAAAAATGCGATTAATTTCCGTGAAGATTTTTATGTATCGACCAATGATGGGCAGGATTGGCAAGCGCGCGAAGCTGTTACCTCAATCAATACCACCAGCAACGAAGGTGCTCAGAGCCTGAGTGCCGATGGCAATTGGATGTTTTTTACTGCCTGTGGCCGCTCAGGAGGTAAGGGAAGTTGTGATATCTGGTTCTCGAAGCGCGAAGCTGATGGCTGGAGCAAACCAACGAACCTGGGAGCACCCGTTAATACACCCTTCTGGGAGTCGCAACCAAGTTTTTCAGCTGATGGACGAACCTTGTATTTTGTGAGTAGCCGACCTGGGGGAGAGGGTAAAAAAGATATCTGGCAAGCCACTATTGTAGGCTTTAAAATGGATGGAACACCGTTCTTTGGCAATGTTGTAAATCTTGGAAAAAACATCAATACCGAGCTGGATGAAAATTCGCCATTTATTCACCATGATAATCGCACCCTATATTTTGCCTCAGAAGGATGGCCGGGCATGGGAGCGATGGATCTGTTCTTATCCCGTAAAGATGAAGGAAACCAATGGACAAGACCAACCAATTTAGGCTATCCACTCAACACAGAGAATGATGAGATAGGTTTGGTGATTAATGCCAAAGGCGACTTAGGGTATTTCTCATCAGATGGGTTAAATGAGCGGGATGACAAGGATATTTACCAGTTTACCATTCCTCAAAAGATACGACCACAATCGGTCACGTATATTAAAGGAAAGGTGTTTGATAAAGACTCACGTGAATGGTTATTGGCCGATATCCGCGTGAATGCCTTGCCCGAAGGCGACCTGTCAGTAGCAACAACAACGGCATCTCATTCGGGAGAATTTCTGTTCTGTTTGCCGGGTGGTGGCGACTATGTCCTGAATATTCAAAAAGAAGGCTATTTGTTCTATTCGGATAATTTTAAGGTAAGTCCAACGGCCAGTATCGATAAACCTCAGATTCTGGACGTTTATTTAAGCAAGATAAAAGAAGGCGAACGATTTGTACTTCGTAACGTTTTTTACGAAACCGACTCCTATGTGCTTAAGGAGGCATCGCATGTTGAATTAGAATATGTAGTCAAGTTATTAAAAATAAATCCTGAATTACGAGTTGAAATTGGCGGCCATACCGATAATATAGGTACACAATCGTATAATAAAGAACTTTCGCAGAAAAGAGCCAAGTCGGTTTATGACTTCTTGCTTGAGAAAGGAATTGGGGCACATCAACTATCCTACAAAGGCTATGGCTTTGCACAGCCACTACAAAGCAATCAAACAGAAGAAGGGCTTGCTCAGAATCGACGAACAGAATTGAAAGTGATTGAGAAGTAAGGTGAAAACTTTGGAGATGTAATGATTTAAATGGACTGTTAACCTTTAGGAGCTTTTCATAGCTATGTTTTGAGTAGTGAGAAACAACTTATATTGATTGTAGTGGATTCTGGCATCAGCAATGATATTGGGGTACCCACTGTATGAAATGTAGGATAAAAAGATTTGGAACCGAAGCTGCGATTCTTTTAAATCTTTTCCGAAATGAATGCCAAGTGGGGCAATGAGTGCTGTAGCCAGCGGGATTTTTCCTTAGTTTTTGGCCTGTAGCAAAAAGTAAGTCGCCGAAGGCAGGGGGTCAGATGGTATTTCCTTGCTTTATTTATGGCATTCTTTGTGAAATTATCTGATGATCCAAACTTGCATGATAAAAGAAACCACCAACCATTGATACAAAAAATCCGCTAAGCACATTCAAAGCACTTAGCGGATTATACTTTCAATAAAAAGCTGCCCTAAGGCAATTATTTTATTTATTCAAATATTTTGAGAGCGTATCCATAAGGATCTGCAATCGAATTGGTTTTGCCAGATAATCATCACATCCGGCTTCAATACACTTTTCTCGTTCGCCCGACATCACATGTGCCGTTTGTGCAATCACAGGTATGTCTTTGTTAATTGCTTTAATCTCACGAGTGGCAGTATATCCATCCATTATAGGAAGTTGCAAGTCCATTAAAACCAAATCAATTGTGTTAGCCTTAAATAGCTCTATAGCTTCTTTACCGTCTTTAGCCCATAAGATTTTAGCGTTGGTTTTTCTTAATGCGGCATCAAAAAAAATCTTGTTTGTATCCACATCTTCAACAACTAAAATTACTTTTTCTTCCCAATTCTGCACCAGAGAATTGTTGATTGATTCACTTACACTCATTTTTCTATAGATGGGTTAATATGCTTTTTCGAATCCTAAAATAGCTGATGTTTATTTATTATCCAAACAAGTTATTCAAATTAAGGTTTTGTCATGCGTTAATTTTAATCAGAAAGTTTTTGTATGGTGAATAATTCTAAATTGGCATGAATTTGGCTTTTTTTACAACCTATTTAGTAATATTTTCGTTGATCGATATAGGCTGGGATTATAGATGAGCATGAAAAGTACTTTTTTAGTAATGACAGGATTACTGATAACTCTAAATGTGTTTGGAGTTACGCGGGCTGATACGCTATTGTATAAACTGTCCATTGAAGAAAAAGTAGCCATGTTATTCGTGGTTCCCGATACTATGGGAACTGATACTTTAAGGGTTGGTAATACACATTTCGACAGTTATAAAGTGTTTGATACACGAAGTGGATTTTCAGATTCACTGGAGGTTGATTTCCCGAATGAAAACACCATGCGCTCAGTAACGTCTGATGACCTAAGAAAGTCGCTTTATTGCCACTTGTATGAGCAGGTACGTAGCAAGGGTTATGAAGGGATAATTGTACCAGATTCTATTACTAATATTGATCGTTTGTACATTGGACAGCACTCTTTACGCGATGACCACTATCTACGAGTCGTTGATTTTCCGGATGCATTACTGGCTGAAAGTATGAAAGGTGATCATGATGATTCATCAGGACAGAGTAACCTTTTGGCAAGTAAAATTAACCTCTGGCCACGCGGCAAGGAGCTTTCAGTTTCATTGGATGATATCATCCGGAAGGACGTGTTATTTTGGGAGTGCGCGGACAAGGGATGCCGCGAACAGTTATTGGCGGCTATACGCACAGGTGCTATCAATGAACAATTGATTGACGATCGTGTATCGAAATTACTTAACTATAACATTCCTCATAATGATTCGATCAACCAGGAGTTTATAAATGTTTACCAGGTATCTGAACGTTATAAGGCTTATCAGTCATCCATATCGCTTTATCAAAAAGCTCCAATCTTTCCATACCAACAAAGTGATTTCTTATCAATAACAGTGGTTCAGAACGGGGAGACAGATGCAGAACTACTTAAAGGCTTACAATTCTATGCTCCAAATATCAATGTGAACGATAGTATAGCCAATTTGGCCATCTATTATTGTGATACAGTGAGTAATTTGTCAGACGCATTGATGACGAGTTTCACTAACGCCAGACAAAAAAGAGTTTTGCTTTATGCCGGTGATTTTGATAAGCAGCAATTGGAGGATTACTTTACTCAATTTGATGTAGTTGTGTCGATGCCTGAGAAAACGGACTGTTCAAAAAAACTATTGATTCAAGCCATGTTTGGAGGATTTAGATTGAGTGGTAAATCCTTGCTGCATAATGAATTTAATAGTTTATCTTATAAACACATCTCCTTTGGGAAGTCTCGATTGGGCAAGTCTTTATGCACTTTCCAAGGACTTAATCCTGATTCCATTCAAAAAGTTGATAGTATTATTTACGATGCCATCAGGAAGAAAGCAATGCCGGGTGCTCAATTGCTGGTGGTAAAAGGTGGTGACATAATTTTGGATAAAGCCTATGGGCATCATAGTTATTCAAAAAAGAAAAAAGTAAGTAAAGAGGATTTATACGATGTGGCTTCCATCACCAAACTGGCTGTGACATTTCCACTGGTGATGCAATTGTACGAGGAAGGAACTATTGATTTAGATGCTGAGATAAGCCAATATTTGCCTGCACTTGATACAACGGATAAAAAGGATATTACGATCCGTGAGCTTTTGCTTCATCAAAGTGGATTGATCAGTTACATTCCGTTTCATTACAATGCGATTGACCGAGAATCATTAAAAAAGCGATCGCTTTATAGTCGGCATTACTCCTGGTTATATAACATCCGAGTCGATACGCGTTTGTACCAAAACAAAAAAGCCCGATTCAGGTCAGATGTTTTTGCATCGAAAAAGCAGGGTGATTTTACCAAAGAGGTGACGGCTAACCTGTTTATGAATCACAATTATATTGATACGATGTACAATAGTATCTACAGTTCGCCGCTTCGTAAGGATAAGTCATATCGATACAGTGACCTAGGTTACTATATATTGCAGCGAATTATTGAACAGGAAAAGAAGATGAGCTTCGATTCCTTATTTGATCAGCGTATTGCTTCTAGATTGGGAGCCAATAAGTTGGTTTATACACCACTTAAGCATTTCGATAGGAATGACATTGTGCCAACGGAGAATGATTTAGGCTTCAGGAAAGAACTGTTAGACGGTTATGTGCACGATCAGGGAGCAGCAATGATGGGAGGGGTGGCTGCCCATGCTGGATTATTCGCCAATGCCGGCGATCTGGCCAAATTGGCCCAGATGCTGATGTTTGAAGGAAAGTATGGTGAAGAACGATTTGTGAAAGCACAAACGATCGGACTTTTTAACCGTCCGATTAATCATGGTAACAGACGGGGCATGGGCGTTGATAAACCTGATTTAAATACTGAAGAAAACTCGCATGTGTCAAAACATGTGTCGGCTTCATCATTTGGCCATACTGGCTTTACCGGTACTATCTTATGGATTGATCCTGAGTACGATCTTATTTATATTTTCCTCTCTAACCGGATACATCCGCGATCGTTCAATAAAAAACTGATCGAGATGAATGTGAGAACGCAGATTCAGGATGTAATTTATAACTCGTTGAATTTATAACAGTTATCTTCTAAGTGGATTTGCAGGTGGGATTTTATCACAAATGACACGAATTACCCAAATCGTGAAATTTGATCAATTTGTGGTTTACTGGTACTGTCAAAGACGGGAATGTATAAAAATGGCTACCCCAAACGAGTAGCCATTTATTATATAATTGATGAGGTTTTAGCGGTTTGCTTTCAACTTCTCAGCCATTGCAACACCAAGTTGCCAGCAGGCCTCATACTTATCTTCTTTTAAAGCATGTTTCTCTTCAACTGGCTCTGCCACTTCTTCCCACTTAAGGCTTTCACCTATCTCACGAAGTTTTTTCACAGAAGCACCAGCCCAGGTAAATGAACCTAATACGCCAAAATAGTGATTGGCAACACCCATGTGCTGAAGCTTAAGTGCTAAGGCTTCCATGTTAGGGTGCAACTCATTACTATAAGTAGGACTTCCCAAAATAAGTCCTTTAAATTTAAACACATCAGAGATGATGTATGAAGGATGCGTTTTACTTACATCGTAAACACGCACATTCTTAATGCCACTTTCTGTAATGGCACGAGCTGTTACTTCCGCCATTTCTTCAGTGTTTCCATACATTGACGCATAAGCCACCATAACGCCTTCTTCACCTTCGTACTTACTCCATTGGTCATACATTTCAATCATACGGCTAATATGCTCGCGATAGATTGGACCATGTGACGGTGCAATCATTTTAAGGTCAAGACCGCCTAATTTTTGAAGTGCTTTTTGAACCGGATTACCGTATTTACCCACAATATTTGAGTAATAACGGCGCATTTCATCAGTGTAATGTTCAAAGTCCAACTCATCATCGAAGATACCACCGTCAAGAGTACCGAAGCTACCGAAGGCATCTGATGAGAAAAGAACCTTGTTAGTTTCCTCAAAACATACCATTGATTCCGGCCAGTGTACCATTGGCACAGTATAGAAGGTTAACTTGTTTTTACCAAGCTCAATTGAATCGCCTTCTTTTACAATCTCAAAGTTGCCTGTAATTCCGTAATAGCCTTCAATCATTGGTATTGTTTTCTTATTACCAACAATTTTCATTTCAGGATAAAGCTCTGTTAAAATGCGGATAGCTCCTGAATGATCCGGCTCCATATGGTTTACCACAAGATAATCCACCGGACGATCTTTTATGATTGCTCTTACTTTAGCAATCCATTTCTCAAAATGACCAGCCTCAACGGTATCGATAATAGCAACTTTATCATCGGCAATAACATATGAGTTATATGAAACACCACGATCAAGCGGCCACATATTTTCAAACAAATTGGTGCGACGGTCATTGACACCTACGTAAAAAATATCTTCAGAAAGATTAACTGGTTTGTACATTTTTACTGGTTTATATTTTTAGTTATTTATTTCGGTATTTGAATGCGCAAAAATAGAAAAAACTTATTTACTAGAAAGAACAAATATCACATGATGTGTTGATTGATAGCAAATAAAAATGCCGGAGCTTTTCAGATCCGGCAGATATTTTAAGAATTGTATTTTACGCTTTACGGATTAGCAACCAAACATCGCTGTATTTTTCGTAGTTTGAGCGGATGTTTCCAATCTTGTTACGCGCCGGCATTTCTTCGTTATAGGCAGAAACAGAAACACGATAGAGTCCATTTTCATTTTCGAGTAACACTGGCATAAACCCTTCACCGATCAACTGTTTTTTGTAGTTCTGTGCATTTTCCAATACGCGGAAAGAACCAATAATGACATAATACTTATAAACCTGGCTGTCGGTCTGGTCAATCACTTTCACTTTTTCTTCCTTAACAACGATGTCTTTCACCACGGGCTGTTCTTTTACCTTTGGTGTTGTTTCCTCTTTAACGTAGGGGCTATCGCTGTCGTCGAAGCTCGAACTTCCTTTATTCAGAGAAGCACATGAGAACAAAACGGTTGCTGTTAGCAGTAATGTTAAGGTTTTTAATAATTGCATCTTATTTTTGATTTAGAGGTTTTTATCGCTTTACAAAACTGATGGCTTCATAGAATTGTTTTCGCTTACGAAAATAGTTCCAATTTTCTTTTGTCGCCACTTCTTCCAGATAATCTTCAAAAATATTACTAAAGATGTTTGAAAAAGTAAAGTGTTCCGACTTCAGATGATCTTCTGAGTGGATGTTGGCGATCCTTTTCATATATTTCTCCAGTATCTGCTGCTTATCAATGTCTGAACGATATTCACCACAACTTATTCCCTTATCCAGGTTTAACTCCAGATGCTGACGAATGACATCGAGTTTTTGTTGCTGACACGATTGGTATAAGTCTGGCGCAATATCACGAATGAAAATGTATTTAGCAGGCGATAAGTGATCAAACTGTTCATAAATTTCCTGTCCTACCACCACCATGCTATCAATGGCACTTTCGTTCGAATCGGTTTGAAGATCAATTATTTCACTTAGTTCGATGCGTTTTAACTCCAGAACTTTCTTAATGAGCTCATTAGGTGTAGTTGCCCACTTGCTGATGTCATTCAGCTGACAGTCAAGAGCATTACATATCTCATTTAACCTGATTTTGTCAGTGGGATTATCCAGTAGGTAATCACGTATCCTGGCTAGTATTTTTCTTTTTTCCTTATCCATATCCGATCGTTTAGCAGGATTTCAAATCTGATGTTAAAATAGCAAAAAAGATAGTCAGATAAAAAAATGACCATACCTCTGATTGATATGGTCACTTAATATTTTGTAGATTGTCATTATCTGTAAATGCGGTTTTTATTTAAAGCACGTTGGAATTTTCGGGCATTGATGTTATGCTGTTTGAGTGTCGTAGCGAAATTGTGATAGCCCGAAAAATCTTCTTTGGCGCACATATAGAGGTAGTTGTGCTTAGCGTAATTTAATACAGCTTCAATGCCCTCAACCGAAGGCACGCGAATAGGCCCCGGAGGCAAGCCGGCATGCAGGTAAGTGTTATAAGGCGATTCTGTTTTAAGATCTTTTGTTAAGATGCGCTGAACACCAAAATCTCCAATGGCATATTTAACGGTTGGATCGGCCTGTAATCGAATGTTTTTATTTAAACGATTGATATAAAGTCCGGCCACTTTTGGTTTCTCGTCACTTTTAACGGTTTCTTCATCCACAATGGCAGCAAGGGTGCTTACTTCAGAAGGAGTAAGACCAATCTCTTTGGCCTTTTGCTTTCGGGTGTCCGTCCAAAACTTGTTATACTCCTTATGCATCCGCTTGATAAAGTTTTCAGGCGAAGTGTTCCACCACAGCTCATAAGTGTTTGGAATAAACATGGCCGGCGCAGTTTCTTTCGTAAAACCAAGTGTTTTATAATTGTCTTCGTTATTGAGTGCTTCTAATAATGCAGCACTATCGCACTCAAGGTATTGACTGATGGCACCAGCCAACTCTCGCATCGTTCTGATATTGTTAAAAGTAACCTTAATGGCCGTTTGGTTGCCCGACCTAAGCGTGTTAACAACATCATTATTTGACCAGTCATTTTTCAATAAGTAACGACCTGGTTTGATATTGTTGGAATAACTTTTTTTATCAGCCACCCATTTAAAGCTGTTAATATCATTTACAAAACCACCATCTTCGAGTGCTACTAATACATCTTCGTAATCAGAACCTGTAGTTATATATAAGAAGTTTTTGTTGTTTGCGTTGATAACATTAGGTGCAAAAATATAGCTGTAATACTTGAAGCCGAAATAAGCTGCTGTAATGCTCAAAGCTGCAAAAACCAATAATACACGTGTAACCAGTTTATTTATTTGCTTTGATCTTGCTCGTTGTTGTATTGTCATGATAACGTTCTTCTTGTGATTGTAAAAATTAGGTGTTGGTCTGAGGTTTACTATAAAATATTCACCTCTGGTTCAATTACAATATTGAATTTACTTTTAATGTCATCAATAATGGCATTGGCCAATGAAATTACTTCACTGCCTTTTGCATTACCTTGATTGACTAAAACCAATGCTTGTTTTGTGTGTACGGCAGCATTGCCCATGCTTTTTCCTTTCCATCCGGCCTGGTCGATTAACCATCCTGCCGGTACCTTAATCATATTATTGTTAACGGGATAGTTAGGTACTTCATTGTATTCTTTCAGGAGAATATTAAATGCATCTTTCGATATCACCGGATTTTTGAAAAAAGAGCCTGCATTTCCTAATTCTTCAGGTTCAGGCAATTTGCTTTTACGAATATCAATAATGGCATTGCGCACATTGTGTAAAGTCAATTCACCTTTTTTCTCCAATTCAGCTTTAACCGAACCATAATCGAGCTTGAATGATTGTACCTTACTCAGTCTGAATACCACAGATGTGATAATCACTTTGTTTTTAAGCTCCGATTTAAAAATACTTTGTCGGTAACCAAACTGACAGTCTTTATTTGAGAATTGAAAAGATTCAACTTTATCAATATAAATTCCCTTCACATCTTCGATACAATCTTTCACTTCAACTCCGTAGGCACCTATGTTTTGCACCGGCGATGCGCCGATATTGCCAGGTATATAAGATAGGTTTTCAATACCATACCAGTCTTTATCCACACAATAAGCAACAAAGTCGTCCCATACCGCTCCGGCTTCGACTTCGACCCATATGTGCTCCGAAGATTCTTTAACAACCTTAATCTTGTTAAGAAGGGGATGAATAACAATTCCATCAAAGGCTTTACTGAAAAGGATATTGCTTCCTCCACCAAGTATCAAATATGATTTTTGTCGATGGCTTAAATGCTTAAGAGCCTCCATTATGTCATCAATAATGTGACACGCGATGTATTCACTCGCTTGAATATCGATACCAAATGTGTTGAATGCCTTAAGATTGAAGTTATGTTGTATCTGAATCATATTATTCCTGTTGAGCAGGCAAAGATATAGGAATTATGCATTTTGATGTTTGTTTTAACAGATATTAAAAAGGGAAGACGTTTTGCCCTCCCTTATTAATTATATGAAGTTGTAGTTGCTTACATGCTAATGTATTCTCCTTCTTCAATTATTTTATTTAAATCTATCAAGTCTTTATTTTGTTTTTCAATAGAACCATTACCATTGTCCGATTGATTTGGCTCATTGGAGTTTGTTGGACGAACGATTTTTTTCTGCTTATCAATAGAATCATCGACTTTGAAGAATTGAATCATATTATCCAATTCAGAAGCCTGACCTGATAATTCTTCTGAGCTACCCGCCATTTCTTCTGCTGAGGTCGCATTTTGCTGAGTGACTTGACTAAATTGTTGGATGGCAGAATTAACTTGATTAACACCTTGTTCTTGCTCAGCACTTGCTGTTGCAATTTCTTCCACCAGCATGGCTGTGTTATTGATGCCCGGAATAATCTCTTGTAATAAATTATGTGAGGTCTCAGATATTTTAGCTCCATCATTAGCCAATTGTACTATGTCATTGGCTGCATCTTTACTTCTTTCTGCAAGCTTTCTGATCTCTGTAGCAACAACAGTAAAACCTTTGCCACTTTCACCTGCTCTGGCTGCTTCCACCGCTGCGTTTAGAGCTAAAATATTTGTTTGCTGTGCAATTTCGACAATAGTATTAATCTTTGTGTTAATATTAGTTGAAGCTTCCACGTTATGTTCTGAAGCTTCTGCTACGTTCTTTATTGAATTTGATGCATCGTTTGAGAATTTTAATGCTTCTCTTGCATTTACAGCATTTTGCTGAATGTTGGCAGTCATTTCTTCCATTGATGAAGAGATCTCTTCGGCTGAAGCTGCCTGCTCATTTACGCCACTTGATATTTGTTGTGCTCCGGCAGTCAGTTGTTGACTGGCAACAGCTAGGTTATCAGAACCGGTTTTGATGTTTGTTACAATGCCCTGTAGTTGAGAAACCATATTTGTGAGCGCTTCTGCTAATTGTCCAATCTCATCTTTCTGGTCTATATCTATATCTGCAGTTAAGTCACCTTCAGCCACTTTGTTGGCAAATAATAGAGATTTTTTAATTGGGGATAGTAAATTATTAGTTATGATATAAGCCAGCAGTACAGATATAATAACCGCAACAATAATGAAAATAATCACTCCTATACGTGTTGATTTGGCTCTTTTAAGCATGCTTTCATCAGTCAAGATATGTTTGTTGGATTCCTCAATGGTTTTATCGAATAAATAACCCATTGTGGTCAGATGCTTCATCGTTTCTGTTTGGTAAATGTTGTTGGCTTTAGTCATTCCATCCAGGTGATTTTGACTCCATTCGCCCAGTTCAGAAAGTTCAGCAAGTACTGCAGAGGTGTTTTTCTTTATGGTATTATTAAAATACTGCTGGGCTTTCGCATTTTCGCCGTTTCTCATATAAGCTTCAGCTTTGTAAACACTATTATGAAGACGGTCATGCTTTTCAATGATGGGTTTTAAATACTCATTGACTTCAGGATGGGTACGCTTGAGCTCCTTAAGTTCATCGGAATTGAGCCACTTACCAAAATTACATTGAGCCGGGTCTTTTGTTACATTAATACTATGAGATTGTTTAATGAAAATGTCATCCTTGACTTTATTCATCCAGTTAATATGATCAAGTTCAGCTTGTTTTAATTGAACAGTAATCTGCCAATCCATCTGTTCAAAAACTTCATCAAGTTTAACGGCTGACTCATGCAGGTGTAGGTGTGGTTGCTCAAACTGGTCAAATATTGGCTTTAATTCAGGGGCTAGTTTTTCGGCCTCCTTACGTCCTTCACCGTAATACCATTTTCCAAAGGCGCATTGATGAGGATCTGTTTGTACGGTTAGCTCTGTGACTTTTTCATCTGTAAGTAGCCTGTTTAATTCTTTTGCCCATATTAAATGATCTACATATTTACCTTCTAAATTGGTTCGGAGTTCATTACCATCAATTACTTCGGTGGCATCAGTTACAATGCCACCGATGCCATTAATAGCCCAGTATCCTGATAGCATAAGGAGGGATATTATTATCCCAAATGCAGTAAAAAATTTGGCGTTTAGGTTTAAGTTCTTCCATTTCATAAATAATACTTTTATTGATTTTAGCTTTACTACGATGTATGTGTCTGGTTGTTTCGGTTTGATAATTAGGACTTTGGGTACTCGAAATGCGAGAAATATTTATGTGTTAGTAACCAGATGTTTATAGATTTGAAGTGTAGGCATTTTAACATTGTTTAAGTAGAATTGTATTTTTTTATTCAATATAG
Organism: Saccharicrinis sp. UBA6048; assembly: GCA_002429115.1. Lineage (GTDB taxonomy): Bacteria > Bacteroidota > Bacteroidia > Bacteroidales > Marinilabiliaceae > Carboxylicivirga. The sequence continues at coordinate 21,882 of DIYS01000059.1, forward strand.
ATTATAATTATTTAAAGTAAAACATTTTCACATCTTTTTTAATTTGTTTAAAAACTCTGATCTATCAATTGATTAGTCTTTTATAAATAGATAGTTGTCATCGAACATGTAGCTGTTCAAAAGATGGCAAATTCGATATCCCGTTTTATGTGAATGGTAAAAACATGAAAGCTTCTTCAACTAAGAAAAAGTGATTTGAAACGGAAGCATATTCATGCAATAAAATCTGAATTAACAATTTCCTTAATCGTCAGAAAAACTCATGATATTTTTGTGTTATACGCAAAAGCCTATTTTTGTGGTAAAATTTAATATATGACCGCAATTAAAGCCTGGGTTACTGCATTTCGATTAAGAACTTTGCCACTGGCATTATCAACCATACTGATGGGCAGTTTTTTAGCTGCCTATCATCATTTCTTTCAATGGCCCATTTTCATATTGGCTTGCTTAACCACCTTGTTGTTGCAAATCCTTTCTAATCTGGCGAATGACTACGGAGATACGGTTAATGGAGCTGATCATGAAGGTCGTATAGGTCCCGACCGCATGGTGCAATCAGGGGCTATTACTCCGAAAGCAATGAAAGTGGCCATATCTGTTTTTATTGCATTATCACTGATTTCAGGTATATCACTTATATATGTAAGTTTTAAAGATGTCGTCAACATTAAAGGTGCGTTATTCTTGATTTTGGGTGTAGCAGCCATTATTGCAGCATTAAAATATACGATGGGACGCTCACCTTATGGGTATTCCGGTAAAGGCGATTTATTTGTGTTGCTTTTCTTCGGTATAGTTGGCGTAGGCGGATCGTATTACTTATATGCTAATCAATTAAACTGGACAGTTCTATTACCTTCGCTGGCTGTAGGTTTTTTGTCAACAGGTGTATTGAACCTGAATAATATGCGTGATGAAGCAAGTGATCGAACAGCCGGGAAAAATACTTTAGTTGTTCGTAATGGATTAAAATGGGCTAAGAACTACCATTATTTTCTTGTGCTGGCAGCACTTCTATTGTCAATCACTTTTATTCTCCTCAATGAGGTGCATTTATATTCATTTCTATTTTTGTTAGTGACACCTTTATTGATTAAACACCTGCTGGTTGTGAAAAATGCCAACGGATCAATTCAGTTCGAACCGGAACTAAAAAAGCTGGCTTTATCAACTTTATTATATGTAATTTTATTTGGTTCAGGTCTGTTAATCGCTTAATCTATGAAGGCAAGTTTTGTAAAACATATCCTAGAGTTTAATCAGCCAGGCGGAACTTCTCGTGGCACCTTATATACAAAACCTAGCTGGTTTATCCGGATTGATGATAAGGATAGATCAGGAATTGGAGAATGTTCAATAATTCCAAAGCTCAGTATTGATGATCGTTCAGATCTGGAAGAAAAAATTGAAGAGGTTTGCAATAATATTGATGCGTACCAAGAAAACTTTCATGAGAAACTAGTGGATTTTCCTGCTCTTCGCTTTGCTTTAGAAACCGCATTTCAAGGGCTTCATAGTGAAGATCCTTACCGATTGTTTCCATCAGAATTTACAGAGGGCAAAGATGCCATCGTTATTAATGGTTTAATTTGGATGGGTAAGGCAGATGAGATGCTGAAGCGAATTGAAGACAAGCTCTCCAAAGGTTTTTCCTGTCTTAAGTTAAAGGTGGGAGCCATCAACTTTGAAGATGAAAAACAGCTTCTTCGATTAATACGTCAACGTTTTTCAAGTGATCAGTTAGAGCTAAGGGTGGATGCGAATGGTGCTTTTACAAAAGATGAAGCCTTAATGAAACTGGAAGAGTTAGCGCAGTTTAACATACATTCGATTGAACAGCCAATTAAAGCCGGTCAAATAAATGAGATGGCACAATTGTGTAAGATAACTCCATTGCCAATCGCATTGGATGAAGAGCTGATAGGGGTACATGCCTTAAATGAAAAGTGTGAATTGATTAATGCAATTCAACCTCAGTTTATTATTTTAAAGCCGAGTTTGTTAGGAGGATGGAAGGCTTCTGATGAATGGATACAGATAGCAGAGCAAAATAATGTTGCTTGGTGGGCGACTTCAGCCTTAGAATCAAATATTGGGCTAAATGCCATTGCACAATGGGTATATCTTAAGAAAAGTGAACTTCGTCAAGGATTGGGAACGGGGCAGGTGTTCAGTAATAATATTGACTCACCTTTGTACCTGCAAGGGGAGCAGCTTTGTTATAATCCGGATTTTCAATGGCAGAATCCTTTAGAATTGTCAGGGCATGCGTAGCAAAGTAAGTCATAACTCTTATAGTAGCTTGATATATAATGGGAAAAAGTATCAAGGTAAAGAAGCACTGTTAAACCTTGCAGATACTCTGCTTGATGAAGGTTTTCATGAATCAGCTTTTATTGCAGATTTTCTCAAAGCCTGGCTCGATAACTCAGATTATATTAGTCTTCAAACATCAGGTAGCACTGGAGATGCCAAGGTTATATCTGTGTCCAAAGATGCAATGATTACTTCTGCCAGACGAACATTAGATTTCCTGGAATTGCAAGCTGGTGATACCGTTTTACTATGCCTGTCTGCTAAATATATTGCCGGCAAAATGATGTTGGTAAGAGCTATGGTTGGTGAGTTAAACCTGATTAGGGCAGAGGTCGGGACAAATCCTTTACAGGGAATACTAAAGGTCGATTTTGCTGCCATGGTGCCTATGCAGGTACGAGCAATAATCAATACAGATAAAAAGCAGCTTAATAAAGTTCGTAAATTGATCATTGGAGGTGGTGCAGTTGAGAATGACTTGGTTAAGGAACTTGAAAACCTAAAGCTTCAGGCATGGGAAACATATGGTATGACAGAGACTGTTTCTCATATTGCCTTAAAAAGATTTGGTGCTGATAATGTATTTCGATTGTTACCAGATTTATCCATCAGTCTGGATGAGCGCTCGTGCCTGGTGATTGAACCTTCTGATATAAATGCTGAGCGTTTAATCACCAATGATATTGTTGAGTTACTGACGCCTGATTCATTTATTTTCAATGGGCGATTTGACAATGTTATTAACTCTGGTGGTGTGAAGATTTCACCTGAAAGGGTTGAAGCAAAGATGAAGTTGTATCTTAGTTATGAATTTGTAATCTCTTACCTCAATGATAGCATGTTGGGGCAAAAGTTGGTGCTTGTTTTTGAGGCTGAGAAACCAGACGCAGATATAGTTCAAAAGGCGATCGCCTCATTGGATGTATATGAGCGCCCAAAAGCTATTTATTGCATACCTATGCTACCTCGCACTGAAACAGGGAAAATTAAAAGATTCAGCTTGCATCAACAATTGAATGACTTGGCGAAAAAGCACTGATCAAAGTATTATATTTGTCCTTATAAATTCGTTACCTGAAATGAAAATAGCATATTTCTTTATACTGATAACATTAACAGTCTTTTGTTCTTCTTGTTATAATCAACGACCAAATATTGAATGTGGCACTTTTGAAGAGGCTGCTGATCCTGCTCAATTGAATGAAGAAGAGTGGAACGCAACTGGCAGGGGCTTGCATGCATCGTTTGGTTCAAAAGATATTAAGTATGCTAAGAGTGAGGTGCCTATGCAGGCCGTTACCAAAGATATGAATGCAACTGTATGGCAAGGTGAATGCGTTTCATTTCAGGCTGTATTATGGAGTGCCTATGAGGTAAATCAGGTTGAGTGTGTTTGGAGTGATTTGGTGTCAGAGAATAATGATACAATACCGGCTTCAGTAATTAATACCGGTTTTGTAAGATATGCTTTAAGTGATGTCGGGTTTATTAGTAATGAAGCTGATGAAATTAGTTGGCGCGATTCATGTTTAATGCCTGATATGCTGGATTATCTGCCATGCAAAAACATGCAGGCCAAAACGGTTAGTCCACTTTGGGTAACTGTTGAAGTGCCGCACGGAGCTAAACCAGGAGCATATAAAACAAGATTAAAAATTTATTCGAAAAAGAATCCGCCGCAAGAATTACGTTTGACCTTAAAGATATTAAACCGACAGCTTCCTTCACCGGAGAAATGGCATTTTGAAACCAATTTCAGGATTAATCCGAAAGTGATTGCTGTTAATAATCATGTTGAGTTGTGGTCGGATAAACATTACTATTTGATGCAACCGTTTTTCAAACATTTGAAAAGGGCAGGACAGAAAAAAGTATCCATTGATTTGTTCAACTATAGTCAAAATGGTAAGGCACTAAATGCACCACTCATAAAGTGGTGCAGAACAAAGAAAGGTGTTATTAAAGGTAACTATGAGCACTTTGATAAATGGATTGCCGAGCATGCAAAAATGAAAATGAATCGTCAAATTGATGTTTACACCTTTTATCCGGAGCTTAAAAATAGTATTGATATCTTCGAAGAAAAAACTGGAGAAACAGTTACGCATGATTTGACAGTCAATGATTCTAAGTTGATTGAGGCGTGTTTAAAAGATGTTGTCAACTACCTCGATAATAAAGGTGTTTTGTCGAAATCGGTCATTGCCATTGGCAAAGGTAACCCTGATGAGATTGCATATTTAAAGTCAATAATTCAAAAGGTTGATGCTGATTTGAAATTAGAATTGGTGGCCAGCGAATGGGCTGAAGGGATGATGAAAGATATTTATGCTGTCAATGTTGCATCGCAGTACACGAATTTAAAAGAATGGTTTAAAATACGTCATCAGGAAGGGCAGGAGACGTCCTATTTTTTAGCGCCTGATACGGATGTTCCCAACGTACATATTTACTCGAAACCAGCAGAAGCCACCTTCTTTGGCTGGTATATGGCAGCCCAGGGAATTGATGGATTACACTGTGATCAATTTAATAACTGGCCTTCAGAGCAAGTGTATATTGATGCCAGGGAGCAGCATACTTCTTCCGGATCGTCGTTCTTAATTTATCCATCAGGGAGAAGTTCAATTCGTTACGAAAGGCTTTTAGAGGGCATTCAGGACTATGAGAAGTTGTTTATTCTGCGCAATGAGTTATCAACCAAGGAGAATGAGGAGGCTACGGCGTTTATAAATCAGATTGATGAGGTCTTGAGTGATTTTGTAATTGATCGTCTACCTCGCGAAAAAGCCGAAACAATGGTGGCTAATGGACAGCAATTGCTGGAAGAAATTGCATTAAAATTTGAGAATTAGAACCTCAAAAGCCATAACTCTGCAAAATATCATATCTCAATTAATCTGACTTTTATTTATTTGTACTTTAAAAAGTTAATACAAAGCATTTAAGCTGGTAAGGCTTAGTTGCGCAATAAATTAATAAACATGAAACTATTTTCAACGCTTATTTTAAGTTTGATTGCTGTTGTAATGATAGCACAAGACAAAGAAGACGGGTATAAATTTGAAACCATTTATGATTTAGAAGCTACTAGCGTAAAAGATCAGCACAGATCAGGAACATGCTGGAGTTTTTCCGGATTAGGATTTTTTGAATCAGAAATGGTTCGTATTGGAAAAAATCCTGCTGACTTATCAGAAATGTTTGTGGTACGTCACTGTTATTCTGATAAAGCTGAAAAATATGTTCGTTTACATGGATCATTAAATTTTGGACCAGGTGGAGCATTTCAGGATGTGGTATATGTAATGAAGAATTACGGAATGGTTCCTGAAGAAGTATATGCCGGACTTGGATATGGCGAATCAGGTCATACACATGGTGAAATGGATGCTGTGTTGAAAAACTATGTTGATGCAGTAATTCAAAATAAAAATAAGAAGCTGTCATCAGCCTGGAAAAAAGGTTTTGATGGTGTTTTAGATGCTTATTTAGGAGACGAACCTAAAGAGTTTGAATATGAGGGTAAAACTTACACTCCAGAATCATACATGGAAGAAAAAGTAGGATTGGATATGGAAGATTATATCCAGGTAAGTTCATACTTACACCACCCAACATATGAGCAATTTGTAATTGAGGTACCTGACAACTGGTTATGGGGTAAAGTTTACAATGTTACTCTGGATGATTTAATGATGATTTTTGAGCATTCTTTAGAGAACGGATATACTATTGGCTGGGCTGCTGATATCAGCGAAAAAGGTTTCTCACATACGAATGGAGTGGCTATTGTGCCTGAAACAGATGCAAAAGAGATGTCAGGTTCAGAGCGTGCCAAATGGGAGAGTGCATCGCGCGCAGATCGCAATAAAATGTTGTACAGCTTTGACAAGCCAGTAAAGGAAAAAGAAATCACAGCAGAAATGCGTCAGGAAGCGTTCGATAACTATCAGACAACTGATGATCACGGAATGCAAATTACAGGTCTTGTAAAAGATCAGAATGGTACCAAGTATTTTAAGGTGAAAAACTCTTGGAATACTAACAACAAGTACGATGGCTATTTTTATGCTTCAGAAACATTTGTTAAGTATAAGACAATGTCAATCATGATCAATAAAAATGCATTGACCAAGGAGTTGAAAAAGAAACTGGGAATTAAGTAATATAATATTCCTATTCGGTATAAAGGATGGCATTGTGTCATCCTTTTTTTTGTGATTGCTCTTTGGTAACGCTATCGACTATGCGACATTATAAGTCAATAATTCTCAATTACTTTGGAAAAATGCAAGATTTATAATGAGAACGTAAAGTTTTGTGACTTTTTTTTTGAATTAATTTAAAAAAGCTACATATTTGTGAATGTTAAAATGTGTAAACAAAACGTCAAGGGAAAACACATTTTTGTATTAGAATTACAAAGTCGCGTTAAAAAACTTTAAAAAATTGACAATCGTCTGATTATTAAAGAACTTTGAATACGCGAATTGAGTATAAAGATTTATGAAGCTTTCTTCATAAGTTAGGGTTAAGGTTAGGTTGAAGAAGGAATGTTTGAAAAGTCAAGCATTCCTCTTTTTTTGTGCCTATATGAACCATTTATAAACTTAAAGTGTTGTATAGTTAGTTAAGATTTTTCATAGATTTGGATTTTGAGTTAAGGTTTGTTAGGGAAGGGATAGGCATTGTGTCTGTCCCTTTTTTTTTGATGCTACAATTTTCGAATAATATCGTATTTTAGTCGAAAGAAGAATCAAATAAAAGCGCTGATTAATACAGCGCTTTCTTGATTTTATTTTCGTATTTGAGCTCCAATTTCTCTTTCGTAGTTGCTCATCAACTTTTTCATTATTTTATCAATTTGCTTGTCATTAAGTGTCTTGGTTTCATCCTGCAAGATGAAGCTTACGGCATATGATTTTTTGTTAGCTCCAAGTTTTTCACCCTCAAATACATCAAACAATGATACGCGTTTAAGGAGTTTCTTCTCTGATTTTTCAGCTATTTGCTGTACTTGAGCAAATGAAATTTCCTTATCAAGCAACAGTGCTAAATCGCGCTTCACTTCAGGGAACTTAGAAATTTCAGAATACGTAACGCCTTTTTTACTACTCTTTTTAAGTATTGCATCCCATTTGATTTCTGCAAAATAAACAGCTGATTCAATATCAAATGCTTTTAAGAGCTTAGTATTGACGGTTCCAAAGTTGATGATGTTTTTATCACCTTGCAATAATGCAATTCCTTCACCAAACAGATCTGATTGTGTAGCTTCTTCGGTAAAGTCATTAAACGATAAGCCTAAGCGAATCAGAATATTCTCTACCTGATTCTTAAGGTCAAAAAAGCTGATTGCCTGCTCTGGAGTGTTCCAGTTGGCAGTAGCTTTGTTTCCACATAAGAATAACGCCAATGTTTGCTGCTCTGTATAGTTGTTCAGATCACTCTTGTCGCCACCTGCATTGTAGTGGTATGTGTTACCAAATTCAAATAGTTTCAGATCACTGTTGCGACGATTAACATTGTGCTGAATCGACTCCAATCCACCAAACAAAAGTGTTTGTCGCATACCATTTAAATCCTGGCTTAATGGATTTGCCAGCTCAACCACATTAGGTCTAGGATATGCTTCAATAGTTTCGTAGTAGGCTGCCTTTGTTAATGAGTTGCACATTATCTCGTTATACCCTTGCGAAGTTAACTGGTTAGCGATAATGTTTTTCGTTTTATGATCGTCAGGCTTCTGAGAATAGACTATTGTGCTATTCACAGTCTCCGGCATCTCAATGTTATTATATCCGTATACGCGAAGAATTTCTTCAATAACATCGGCCTCACGCTGCACATCTACTCTGTATGGAGGAATGGATAGTTCTAAATCGTCCTCAGTCTCACTTGTAATTTCAATATCAAGCGCAACTAAGATGTTTTTAATAGTCTCTTTTGATAGCTCTTTGCCAATTAAGCGCGTGATGTTTTTATAAGTAACGTCAACCTCAAAATTAGCAATTGGCTCAGGGTAGATGTCAACAATTTCACTTGATATGGTTCCGCCAGCCACTTCCTTAATTAATAAGGCAGCTCGTTTTAAGGCGTAAACAGTCATGTTAGGATCAACACCACGTTCAAAACGGAAGCTGGCATCAGTACTTAAAGTATGTCGCTTGGCTGTTTTACGCACCCATACCGGGTTGAAATAAGCACTTTCCAGGAATATTTTGGTGGTCGTATCGCTTACGCCACTTTTAATGCCTCCAAACACACCAGCGATGCACATGCCATTCTCTTTGTTGCAGATCATCAGATCTTTGTCAGATAGTTCACGATCTACCTCATCAAGAGTTTTGAAAAGAGTACCGTCGGCTAAGGTTTTAACAATTACTTCATCACCTTTTACCTCATCACCATCAAAAGCATGCAAAGGCTGGCCGAGTTCATGAAGCACAAAGTTGGTAACGTCAACCACATTATTGATTGGACTAAGGCCAATAGACTTCAATCTGTTTTGCAACCATTCTGGCGATTCTTTGATCGTTACATCACTGATCGTTACACCTGCATATCGAGGGCAAGCTTCTGTGTTTTCTACAGTAACTTTTACCGGATAATTCGTGTTATCAACTTCAAAAGCCTCAACTGAAGGTAATTTTAATTCAACATCGTCTTGATGCTGCTTAAGGTAAGCTGCTAAATCGCGTGCAACACCATAATGCGAAGAGCCATCAACACGGTTAGGTGTCAGGTCAATTTCAATAGAAATATCGTTCTCGACATTGAAATAGTCTTTGGCTAAAGTACCAACAGCTACATCACCCGGAAGTACCAGGATACCATCGTGGCCATTACCAAGTCCGATTTCATCTTCAGCGCAACACATACCCATTGATTGCTCACCTCTGATTTTAGACTTCTTGATGGTAAAGCTTTCGTCACCACTGTATAAAGTTGTACCTACAGTCGCAACAACCACCTTTTGCCCGGCAGCGATATTAGGTGCTCCACAAACAATTGGTAAAGGCTCATCAGCTCCTATGTTAATTGTAGTCACGCTTAATTTGTCTGCATTAGGGTGTTTTTCACAGGTAAGGACTTCACCAATAACAAGGCCTTCCAATCCTCCTTTTATTGACTGAACTTCCTCGATGCCTCCAACTTCTAAACCAAGATCAGTAAGGATTTCTGAAATTTTCTCAGGAGCCAAATCTGTATTCAGGTAGTTTTTCAGCCAATTGTATGAAATATTCATTCGTCTAAAATCATTAATTATTGAACATCAAAATGATACATAGTTACTATGTATGCATCTTTAAAAAAAGAGCAAACAAAAGTAAGTATTTTGAGTGCTGTAAACTAATTATTTGCCTCTGATTTTATACAAAATGAGGGGCTCAATTACCAGTTTTCAACAATGAGTTTAAAATTGTCGAATATTTGCGGTTCAACGAAAATATACTCTAAAGTACTTTTACTGATGAAGCAATTGTCACCTTTAATTACAACTAGTATATTCTGACCATTCTCATACATGTATACAAAATCAATCTCTTTGCCAAGGAAGAACTTATAGTTACGTGTAATGTGACGTTTTATTTTCTGTATAGTGTGGTTGCCCTTTGGAGGTATGCCAAATGAAGTATCTAAGGTGAGGCCAGGTTCCGGCTTTCTTTTTTTGTGATAATAATAGATGTCCGTAGCCAAAATGTCTGTGTCGTAGGGCGCAATCATGTTAAAGTACTTATTCGGACCACTGTTCTTGTCAATAAATTCATCGATTTGATGGCTCAGATAATAATTGGAACAGAACATACTGGCGGAATCGACGTGTGCTGACGACTCCTCAAATAAACGTTCTTCTAAATACAGGCAAGCTTTCATATAATGTGCAAATGCATTACGTGGATCAGCCGTAAGAACAGTTTCTATGTCGAGTTTAAGCTGATTGAAGTTCTTCTGATGAAAATGCATGAATGCTCTTTCATTTTTGTAATAGAGATTTTCAGGAGCCAGTTGAATAGCTTTATTAATGTGATCCATGGCCAGGCTCAGATCGTCAGTTTGTTGCAATGCCAGACAAGCCTGAGCATGCAGAAATGCATTGTCAGGTTCAAGAGCTATAGCTTTATTAAGAAGCTCAATGATTTTGTCAAAATTACCGGTTGGGGGGATAGTATGTGTTTGCATATAAGTATCCAATGCATCAGGGCTGGAAATCGTCGCTTCTTCTTCCTGAATTTTAAAACTTAATTGAAGTGAAGAAATAATAGGGTGGCATTTGATGTTGTTTATTGTCTTATATCCAATAGTTGAGTAAAAAACAACAATCACAAGCATGGCTATTTGTGTCAGCTTATAAATGTCGGAGATGATTTCCAGATTTTGCTTTATATTTCTCTGCATAATGCGAATGCCCCAAAGTGCAGCAAAAAGAAGAGTCATGTATGCAAAGGCTATTATTGGAGTTAATAAATCAATTTCAACAATAATTAGCAGCCCGATACTAAAAATCAGGAGACCAATAGAAAGGAAAAGTTGTTTTCTGTCAATGAATAAGTGAATTGATTTAAGAGTGATAAAGGTGGCCAAACAGACCTTCAAATAGATATCACTGATGAAATAATGGGTATTTAAGCCTGATACGAGAATGGTAACAAGACATAGAATCAGGTTAGAAATAATTTTTGTAATTTTCATTGGTTTGGTATATTGATTTGACCATCTCCCGTTTTTA
>DIYS01000033.1 GCA_002429115.1 Saccharicrinis sp. UBA6048
ACCGTCACCCGGAGACCCTTACGTTTTTCACGACTGTTCCAATATTTTCACCCTTAAGTACCTTTAACAAATTACCTTTTGTATCCATATCAAAAACAACAATATTTAAATCGTTCTCTTTACACATGGTTGTGGCCGTTAAATCCATAATCTTTAATCCACGGTTATAGATCTCATCGAAGGTAATTTCATCGAATTTAGTAGCAGTAGGATCTTTCTCCGGATCTGCAGTGTAAATACCATCAACACGTGTACCTTTTAACATGACGTCAGCCTCTATTTCAATACCGCGCAATGAAGAGCCTGTATCAGTGGTAAAATAAGGATTTCCTGTACCGCCTGATAAGATAACAACTTCACCTTTCTCAAGAGCTGCAACCGCCTTAGGTTTATCGTAGTACTCTCCCACCGGTTCCATCCTGATAGCGGTCAAAACACGCGTTTTAACATCCATTGCCAAAAGAGCTGATTGCAAAGCCAGGCCATTGATTACGGTTGCCAACATTCCCATCTGATCACCTTTATATCGATCAAATCCTTTTGAGGCCCCGCTTAAGCCGCGAAAGATATTACCTCCACCAATTACAATTCCGACTTGTACACCCAAATCAACAGCACTCTTGATTTGCTCAGCGTAATCATTCAGGCGCTCCGGATCAATCCCGTACCCCTGTTCTCCCATCAATGATTCTCCGCTGAGTTTTAAAAGTATGCGTTTGTATTTCATTTCTTCAAAATTTAATTCTTTATTCAAACAAGCAGCTAATATAACCCACCTGTTTATAGTTAAGATTATTTTAACTTCAAAGATAAGAAATGATTGGTTGGAAACTAAAAAGGGATAATACCCAATTAATCGGATATTATCCCTTTAATTATTTTATCAAATCACAATTATACTAATTCATCATTGAATCAATTAGTTCCTGTACTTTTTTACCATCCCATTTAGCTGCACCCTTCTTTTTCATCATAATCTGTCCTTGCGGTGAAATCAAAAAAGAAACCGGAATACTGCGAGATTCGAAGATGGCAGGCTTCTCAGTCCGGAGCATATAAACAGGCATGTCGTGCCCTTTTTCCTCTATAAATTGCCTTAAATCACCCTTGGACTCCTGACTAACCAGTACAAAGGCTACGTCCTCTTTATAGGCATTGTATAAGCGTTGGATGGATGGCATTTCTGCAACACAAGGTGGACACCAGGTTGCCCAAAAATTTACAAATACAGTCTTTCCTTTTAACTCACTAATCGTTAAGATATTCCCATCTAAATCTTCTACCTGCCAATTGTAATCATCGTTGCTTAAGTAGGTCACCTCCTTATTAATGCCAGGCTGAAACATGCTATAGCGTATAATGTTTGACTGAACAAACATACGAGAGGAAGGAAACAATAATGAAATAATAAACACAGTAAACAGAAAATCAAACGTAATGCCTGCCACTGTTTTCTTACGCCGGTATTTATACCATTGTTCTGACCAAAATCCCTTTTTCATTTTTATTCCTTAATTCTTAATTAACAAGATGACTTAATAAATGTTGATGCTAAAAAATAAACTTCCAGAAGGAACTATAATTCTTTAGTCCGGCATTAACCTCGATCTTCACCCAATTGTATCCTTTTAATCCTCCGGCCTTGCTCCTAAACGCATCTAAATCTATTGTAATATTATGAGCCGTTCCAGGCACAAGCGTTAAAGGAAATACATCCTGTCCATTTCCGCTCTTTATCCGAAACCTACGCGCCTTTTTAGAAATTGAACCAAATGCAATAGTCGGTGGTGAAAATGTCAGACTCTCTTTGCTTTGATTGAGTACATTAATGATTGCAATCCGGCTTTTAGTCTGTTTATGCCTTTTAACTTTAACCGTTACCCAAACGATGGAAGGTGCCAATTTTTGTAACCATCCTCGTTTGGTAGCAACGAATACCAATAAAACCAGGGCCATCAGAATAAAGAAAGATGTCATCTCAGGATTATTATTTCGTTGCTCCGCTTCTTCCCGGTATATTTCTGACAATGGCTTTAACTGTTCATCACCTTGTAAGCTTTCGTTCTGCTCATGATAGGCCTCAATCTGACTTGGTCGGTCTACTCTTCCTCCCCTGCTACAAATCTGCATCAATAATAAAAAGCCAAGACCAAAGATTATTAACAACCTGTTTTGCCGATAAAATGCTTTTACCTGATCTAAATATCTCCTCATAATTAATAGCTTGGAAACGGCTGTAAACCTTTGTAGTTAATGTAATACTCGCCATCTTTTTCCGGCTTTGCCATCTCTTCATCCGTTTGTCCATCGGCATTAGCGATACCTACACTTGCGAAATAACAAGTGGCATCATGCTTTGCTCCATGCTTTAACACATCGGCTGCAATGTGAGGCAACAGAATACCCATATCCGGATAAGTGGCTGTTCTTACAACAATAAAAAAACGCTTATCATCCTTCGTTGCTAATATTTGTGGATTAACATCAGGCTCCTTTCTTACATTGAGTATTTTGAAGCCATTATCAACCATATCTTTATAAACAACTTTGATACCCAGAAAATGTAATTCTTCTTCGGTTAGTACCTTATTTCCCATCACACATTAATTTTTGCACAAATTTGGTATAAAATACCAGAAAAAAAAACAGTTACGGCCTTGCAAGCAAAAGGCTCACTTAAAAAGTGTTTATTGCTCTTTACAGCACCTTGTTTTGGTAGTAACTTATGGATTGATTATTAACACCCAATTCCAACCTGTCAGGAATTTTTGTTGCTAATCATCACTACATTTTGAATCAATTAATGGGAGGAATAGTTATGCCACTTACACGTCTTGAAAAATTCTTAAACCTGGAGCATATCAATTATAAACGAATTGTTCACTCCAGAGCCTACACTGCACAAAAGACAGCAGCTTACGCACATATCTCCGGCAAGGAAGTTGCCAAAACAGTCATGGTTAAAGTTGATGGTAAACTTTGTATGGTAGTGCTGCCTGCATCTTTTCAGGTCGACTTAAAAGAACTTCAACGAGCTACTGCTTCTAAGAATGTTCGTCTGGCTACTGAGTCAGAATTTAAAGATGCCTTTAACGATTGTGAGGTTGGAGCGCAGCCGCCATTTGGTAATCTTTACAACATGGAAGTTTTTGTTGCTGAGAAGTTGACCGAAGATGAACAAATCGCTTTTAACGCTTGCAATCATGCTGAACTTATTCAGATGTCATACAAAGACTACCAGCGTTTGGTTCATCCAACCATTTTAAAATTAGCACGAACTACCATCGCTGATGCATAATATTGATAATGTGAGTTGAGTGTTGGGAAAGTGATGTTCGATGTACGATGGGGTGCATCGAACATTTTTTTACCAATCGCCAGCCTGCTTGGCCGAATAGGATATAATTTTCAATTTCAGTACCAGCGCCTTTTTAAGGGCTGCTTCGTTATAAACATTATCAAATTTCCCGTGCTGCTGCATAATGGCATCAAAGCCAAATTTCTTTTCTTCGTTATCTGAGATAATTTCAACTTCTCCTGTGCCAATAACAGAACGATAACGTGTTGTCCATTTACAAGATATTACATCGTGTATCACTTCACTGTCATATTCTATTTCGAATCCAACCTTGTTGTTGTTTTTAATCAATTCCAATTTTTTGCCTTCAAGAGCACAATGGAAAAATAATGCTCCACCCTTATATCCATAATTCATCGGCACGATATACGGAAAGGGTTCATCGTGAATGGCCAATCGGCAAACACTGGACTTGGATAAGATTTGATGTATTATGACAGCATCTTTTATTTCTCGTTCTTTTCTTCGCATACTTTTTAACTAAGCTACTCCCGAAATAACTAATGATGTACAAATCATATTCAATAGAACGGAAATAGGTATTCAATATTGAAACTTGATCTCTAAAAGCAAGGATTATTTGTTCTGGTTATAAGTAATCTGATCTTGTGGGTTGTCCTATGGTAAAGCACAAATATAGATTGAATAATTGGAACAACATTAACCTTTAAACCCTAATCAGATGCTTAAGTTTTCTAACTCCATTTTAATAGTAATATACGCCACATTATGCATTTCCTGCACAAGCTTTCAATATGCCACTATCAATAGTTCGTTGCATGAGCCCGATATTGACGGTTTCACTTACAGCAACGATACGCTTGATATTAATTACACTTTTGCAGGAGAAAACTGCCCACTTCGTCTAAATATCTACAACAAAGCTGATTGTCCCTTATATATCAATTGGAATCAATCGGCCATCATCATCAATGGCGAGTCTTTTCCATTAAATCCATTTAAAGCCAGTCACTATACGCAATATTCCGAAGTAAGTACTAAATTTCATTACAACACCTATACAAGCGGCAGTTCAAGTGGGCAGATCATTCACAATGACCGATCTGGATTTATTCCTCCCAAAGCCGGATTGAATCTGAACGAGATAAACATATGCAGCAGTTTTTTAAGCACTGTCCATGCACAAAAGCAAAGCAAAAAACAAGTTACTTCTAACAATGGACAAGCATCTAATATCACTGAATACGAATTTTCAAAAGAGGCATCGCCACTTCAATTCAGGTGTTATCTATCTTATTCAACTGAACCGGATAAAGAATGGAACTGTATAGACACCGAGTTCTGGGTTGCTTCGATTTTTAAAGTAACCGATCTTCGCATGGCTGATAATGGCAGCCAGTTTTACATTACTAAATCGACGGGTGCGGGAACAGCTTTGGGTGTCGTTGCCTTGGTTGGTTTAACGGCTATTGCGGTTAATAACGATAATTCTGACTTGCACGACGAATATTAGAAGTCTTTTTTTCACTCAGTCCCTCAGCGACTCAGTGATGAATTTTTAATTCTTGATAGAATTTTGAATTGATTTTTATTTAATCTGCATTGGTATCTCCATAAGCAGAATACGTGTATCTGCTGCTATCTTCATGGTCACATCATCTAATTCAGATAAACCAATGGCATCTCTTTTATTCAATGTATGACCATCAACCTCCACTTCTCCTTCGATAACGATCAGGTAGATCCCGTTCCCCTTTTTATGCAAGGTGTATTTTTCAATCTTCTCTTCGGTGAAAGTACCCATGCTGAACCAAGCATCCTGATGAACCCAAACCCCTTCATCATCTTCATTGGGACTTAATACCTGGTAGAGTTGATTACTTGTTTCAATAGTATCCAACGAAATCTGTTGATACCTCGGTTCCACATTTTTTACTTTTGGAAATAACCAGATCTGAAACAAATTCAATTCATCTTCCTCGCTACCATTATATTCGCTATGGGAAATGCCTTTACCGGCACTCATCACCTGAATTTCACCGCTATTAATATAGGAGACGTGTCCCATACTATCTTTGTGCGCTAATTTTCCTGAAAGAGGAATGGTAATGATTTCCATATTATCGTGAGGGTGCGTATCAAAACCGGCAGATGGTGCAATTATGTCATCATTCAGAACACGTAACACACCAAAACGAATACGCTCCGGGTTATGATAATTCGCAAAACTAAATGAGTACTTTGCTTTTAGCCAACCATAATCAGCCTCTCCTCTTTCTTCTGCTTTATAAAAACGTGCCTGCATATCGGTTGATTTTTATGATACGATTATAAAATGCTTAACGTGCAAACAAGGACAATTATCCATTTAGTACGAAGCCAACTTTGGGTACATTTTCAATCGACACACTTGGATCTTCTTTGAGGTATTTCCTCAGTTTGGCAATGAAAACATCAAGACTTCTCCCGTGGAAATAGTCATTCTCACCCCAAATGGCAATTAAAATATCTTCGCGTTTTACCAGCTTATTTTTCGATATACACAGTATCTTCAGGACTTCACATTCTTTTTGTGTCAGCCGTTTTGAAAAGTCATTCGCCATCAGGTTTTGGTTTTCAGCATCAAAGCGGTACTTTCCTATTTCGAAAAAAACCGGCACCTCTTCCAGTTCTTGCTCTTGCAAATGCATACGGTTTAATATGGCCTGAATGCGGTACAACAATTCCTCCTCATCAAAAGGTTTGGTAATATAATCATCAACACCCAACCTAAACCCTTTGATTTTATCTTCCTTCATCGATCGGGCAGTCAGAAAGATAATCGGCACTTGCTTGTTGATCTCACGAATGTTTTCAGCAATGGTAAACCCGTCCATTCCGGGCAACATCACATCCAGGATACAGAAGTCATATCGTCCTTTTTGAAAAGCTTCTAAGCCACGCTTTCCATCTTTATATAACTTCACATCAAAACCATGCGATTCAAGATAATCTACCAACAGAAAACCCATGCTAATATCATCTTCGACCAATAATATTTTTGCCATTATTTAAGAGGTAATAAAATGGTAAAACAAGTTCCTTTGCCTTCTTCACTTTCAACAGTTATCCGACCATTATGTTCTTCTATCACCTTCTTGACAAAGGTAAGTCCAAGACCAAATCCCTTCACATCATGCAAGTCGCCCGTGCCTACTCGATAGTATTGATTGAAAATATATGGTAACTCCTTTTTGGCAATGCCTACGCCATTATCCTTAATCTTAACCTGAAGGTTTCCTTTTATTTCTAGCGTTTCAATTTCTATTAATGGTTTTCCTTTACTGTATTTAATCGCATTGTCCAGTAAATTTGAAAACGCCAATGTCAACCTGCCATTGTAGGTGTCAACCTGGTGATGTTGAGCATTAAACTTTGTAATTATCTGCCCATGTTTCTCTTGAATCCTGTATGTAAAAGAATCGACAAGTTGATTAAGTGTTGATTTAATATCAACTTCGTTAAGCTTAAATTCATTATTGGACTCGCTTGATAATTGTAGTATATCTTCAACATGATTCTGCATGCGTTCGTATTCATTGAGCACTACCTGAGCGTAATCTTCAGTTTTTGATTCATTGTTTTTCTTTTTGATGATCAGATTAGCAGCCAGGCGTATGTTGGCCAATGGCGTTTGAAACTCATGCAGCATATTATTGACAAACTCTCGCATATGTATCATTAGCACTTGTTCCCGTTTATTAATTCTCAGTAAAATAACAAAGGCAATGACCAGAAACAGAATAATGAGAATGGACATGATAAACAGTCCACTCATTTGTGCCAATAAGAATCGGTTACGATCCGGAAACTGCAAGCGCAGCTTAATCCCCTCACGCTCTAAAAGTCCATTCAAGGATTGTTGATAACACTTTGGACCCCACAACGAACTCGTGTTAGGTTCCAGTAAGGTATCTGTAACAACAAAGGTGTAGTTCAGCGGTAAGCTGTAAATCTCGAGTTGTGCATTAACAATACTATCGACCTCCTTACTTTTTCTTTGCGCATTGCTACAGTCATTACCACATAAAAACTTATCCATATCAGAACATAGTCGATTGGCAATCTCATCTCTCGAATCCTTAAGTGCCATTACCACCCTGTGGTTAAAGTTCCTTTCTTCTAAACGCGCCGCCCTTATAATATAATTGACCTGTATAAATAACAGCAAGGCCAAACCTACAAAAACGGTTATCGATAGCCCGTAATATTTCTTATTCTTCCCCATTAAACCCAAAATACGCAAACTAATTTAAGCCTCAAAATTAGTTAATTAAAAGACCTGAAGATCCGTTTTTAACATCGGATTAACAGCCATTAACTTTCTAATAACTTCATTTTCAATTGTACATCCATAGCTTTGTTGTATTACAAACTATTTAAACAATCATGATTATGAAAAAGACATTAGCTCTTTCGGTACTTTTTATTTTTACACTGGCAATTACAAGCCCTTCAATGGCCGTAACCTTTGACCAAGAACCTGTTAAAAAAGAACAAACAGCTGATAAAAAGAAAGGTGAATGCAATAAAGAGTGTGACAAAAAATGCTCTGACAAAAAAGCTTGTTCAGAAAAGAAAGCCTGTTGCTCTGACAAAAAACAAAAGAAAGGATAAGGTTTAACTCATTTATGTATTTAAGAAGCTACTCTATTTGGGTAGCTTTTTCTGTTAAATTTCCCTAACAATTGATGATGCCTTCGTTATTGAATATGCTTTTAAGTAATTTTACACTCTCTATTAGAGTATTCCTGCAAGAATGCTGAATAGTTATATTGTAGATTAGGGCACTAAGAAGAAATTGACAGGCATATTATGGAAGTGGAATCATTTGTAGTCAGGTTTTTTATTATCCTGATAACAACAGGTACAATAGGATATCTTTTATTAAAATCACTTTATAAGGGAAGTATTTTTTTCAGAATCGGTGCTTTATGGATGATTAATGTATTCTTAACGGTTATGAATAGCCGGATTCATTACATGCATCCGGAAGCCTATCCGTTTTGGGCAGCACTGCTAGGAGGTATAATTGTCACTATTATACTTCAGTACATTGTATACTTGCAAATTAAAAAACCATTTACTGGGATTACGAAAAGACTTAAAAGGATTGCGTCAGGACATATCTCATTAGAAAAAGAAGTTTACACCGCTGGTATCAAAGGTGAATTATTTGTCATCCACAATTCAATAAACAACTTACAAGAGTGCCTTGGTAGTGTAATTGGTGAACTGGAAAGTTCGGCCAATGAGGTTAAGCAAATGGGCACTAGTCTTAACAATACGGCATCATTAATTGCAAATGTAGCCAGTACTCAAGCTTCTGGCTTGGATGAAATTTCTTCATCCATGGAACAAATGGTAGCAAATATTGAGGCTAACACACAAAATGCAATTGCAACCAAAGAGAACTCCACTTCTGCAAGTATGGCTATGGATGAAAGTTTTAAGAGTACAAAAGAAGCACTCTTATCCATGCAGCAAATCAATAAAAAAATTAACGTTATTGATGAGATTGCTGTACAAACCAACCTGCTAGCCCTTAATGCCGCTATTGAGGCATCTCGGGCAGGTGAAGAAGGTCGTGGTTTTTCTGTTGTAGCCGGTGAAGTACGAAAATTGGCCGAACATAGTAAAAATGCTGCAGAAGATATTCTAACCTTATCCAATAATGGAAATAAAGTAGCTGAAATAGCCTTACAAAAGTTAGAACACACTTTACCTTTGATAAAAAAGAATGCTGCACTTATCAGTGAAATTGCATCGTCCAGTGAAGAACAAAACCTAGGTGCCGACCAGATTAATAAAGCTTTACAGGAAATTAACCAGTCAACACAGAACAACTCGTCCATTTCTGAAGAAATGTCATCTGGTTCAGTCCAAATGAATGAGCAGGCTCACGCTCTTCTTGACATGTTGAAATTCTTTAACCTTAAAAGCTAATTGAAGATCAAAACACATTTTATCATTCTGGTTTACTATTTTTATGGCAGAATAAAAAAAAGTGAAAAACGATCAGCTAATTGACATACCACAACTCGGAAAAGTATGTATACGTGAAAGCAGCAAGGCCAAACGTATTAGCATCCGCCTTAAGCCATTTGAGCCTGTCGTACTTATTATACCTAAAGGAGGCAATGTAAAAGAAGGCATGCGATTTCTTCATGAGAAACGAGATTGGATCATGCTCAATCTGAAAAAGATTGAAGAGAAAGAGCAAAAGCTTACCATATTTGATGAGTATTCAACATTCAGAACCAGGTCGTTTGCTCTAAAAGTAGCCAAACACTCACACAATCAGGTACGTCTGCAATTAAAAGATGGATTGTTACAAGTTTTGTATCCTCAACAATTTCCGGTTACGCACCCGGAAGTTCAGGAAGCTATTCGTTACGGCATAGAAGAGGCTCTAAGGCTGGAAGCCAAACAGTTTCTGCCCGGCCGACTGGCCTGGCTGGCTCAGCAGTACAACATTACCTTTAGAAACGTAACGATCAAAAACCTGAAAACTAGATGGGGTTCGTGTTCTGCCACAAACAACATTAATCTGAATCTTCATCTGATGCGACTGCCCGACCAATTGATTGATTATGTACTTTTGCATGAACTATGCCATGTGCACGAAAAAAACCATGGACCACGATTTTGGTCGAGGCTTGATATGATGTGCAATGGACAAGCCAGGCAGCTAGACAAAGCAATGAAGAATTATCAAACAAAGATTTATTAAAGATGAACTGGGATCAACTACTATCAACCATACGTACAGGACAAGAGCAACGCGAAATTACGAATCATGACCGAACCCAGTTTCAGCGCGATTACGACCGTTTGATTTTTTCTTCTCCTTTCAGACGTCTGCAGGATAAAACACAGGTATTTCCTCTTCCCGGCAGCGTTTTTGTTCATAACCGCCTCACCCACAGCCTGGAGGTTGCCAGCGTTGGACGTTCATTGGGAAATAATCTGTCGGCAAAACTGTTGGAAGAAGGCTTCGGTAATCCGGAGCTGGTTTCCGAAATTGGATCTGTTGTTGCTGCTGCTTGTTTAGCTCACGATTTGGGGAATCCTCCTTTTGGACATTCAGGCGAAGAAGCCATAGGCCATTATTTTACTAATGGAGATGGTGCTAAGTTCGAATCAGAGTTAACACCTTCGCAATGGACCGACATTACCCGCTTTGAAGGAAATGCCAATGCACTTCGTATGTTAACACACGCCTTCAAAGGTCGCCGCAAAGGTGGTTTTGCCATGACCTACACAACCATTGCCTCAATTTTAAAATACCCGTATGAGTCAGGAATTGGCCTTAAGAAGTTTGGCTACTTCCAATCGGAAAAAGAAACATTCGAAGGTATTGCCAACACCTTAGGCATGAAACTACTGGATGCTAAAAAAAGTGTTTATGCACGTCATCCTTTGGTATATCTGGTTGAGGCTGCTGATGATATTTGCTACCAGGTAATGGATATTGAAGATGCTCACAAACTTAAAATATTATCCTACGAAGAAACCTATGAGCTGTTGACAGGCTTTTTTGATAAGGAGAAAGAAGCGAAGGAGTTTGATAAAATCAATGAGGTATTTAAAGAAGTAAGCGACCGTAATGAACGGATGGCTTTCTTAAGAGCCAAAGTTATAGGAAAGCTTGTGAACTTATGCTCAGATATCTTCTGGAAAAACCATCAACAGATTTTAGATGGTGATTTTACCAAGGGATTGATTGACCATCTAAGTGGCAAAGAACTGGAGGCCATGGAAGTGTGTAAAGAAACTGCCTTCAAAAGAATTTATAAGCATCCATCCGTTGTTGAAATTGAAATAGCAGGTTACAGAATATTGGGCACTTTGCTTGAGGAATTTATAAAAGCCGTTACCAACCCACGCGACTTTTATTCGAAAATGTTGCTGCCATTTATTCCTGAACAGTTTTCTACGGATGAAAATGCTCCTCTCATTGAAAAAATTCAATCGGTACTTGATTTTATCTCGGGCATGACGGACGTGTATGCTTTAGATCTCTACAAAAAAATCAGCGGAATAGGCTTAAGTAGTTAATGAGATCACCTCTTTGGGGGAGATGCCCTTTACCTTTTTGAACATTTCTGAGAATTTGGACAGGTTCTGGTAACCCAGATCATAACCAACTTCCATGACAGAGTAATCACCTGTTTTGAGTAAGCGATATGCCTCATCCATTTTTGCATGAGTAAAGAATTGGTAAACGGAACAGTCAAACAGCGTTTTAAAATCGCGCTTGAGCTTGGATACACTAATGCCAAAATCGATGGCCAGTCCATCAATTGATATTTTCTGACTAAAATCGGACAGCATTTTATCCTTCAGTTTTATCAAACGTTGATAGTCTTCGATGTGCAAGCCTCTTAATTCATCATTATCGGCTAGCGATTGTATCGATTGCATCAGGCTTGTAAAGGTTTCCAAACCTCTTGCCTTAATCATTGAGCGCGAACCAAACTTCACATCGCGATAATGAAACAGATCATCGGTTAAGCGATCTATTTCGGCTGGTAAACTAATATGGTAAGCCATTCCGCCTTTATTATCAAAAATTGCTTCAATGGCAGGTAAAGATTCAGGCAAAAGAGCTTCAATAGCATGTCGATGCACCTTAAAACCAATTGACTTATACAAAGCATTTGCAGGAAAAATCGCTTTTAATGGGAATAAACCATCGTACAAGAAGATACCTTTCATGGTATCGGCCTCAATGATTTTTTCATTGCCATCAAAATATTGAGAGAACTGTCCTTTTTTGAAAATATTAATATGAATCAGATCAGGATTTCCATCAGGAATGCGATCGAGTACGAACATGTTTTTATTCGTAGTTTCACTTACAATAAGCTCAATGTCAGGATAAATACTATAGCCCCTCAGGTCGATATGATTGCCTCCCTGATCAAAATGATAAGCATTTCCGTCAACCGTTCCGCCCAAATGCTTGAGTAATCCATCAAAGTAGTTCTTAATTCCACCCTCTTTAATTTTAATATGTATCGCGTCTTTTTGTGGCATATACTTGAGTTTAGCTTTACTAATTTAATTAAAAATAGAATAATCTTTTGATTGAGCCGATTGGATTATCAGCTGAGCGTAAAGGAGCGAATATATTATGACTGCATCACCATCTTTGTAATGTAATAATTAATCAACAGTAATCATTTAAAATTTAGAGTCATGAAAACCTTAAAATCAATTTTTGCAGTTAGTTTATTTGTAGTTGGATTAAGTTTAACGTCATGTGGTAGCGACGATAAGTACATTCCTCCAAAACCGGAACATCCGATTGAGAACGAAAAACCAGTTCATCTACCGGAAACTCCTGAACATTTACCTGAATAATTTTCCTTACGAGTCGATATTTGTGACTCCGTATATACTCAAAGGTTGCTGATAGTTTTTATCAGTGACCTTTTTGTTTTTTTACTTAATAATAATGGTGAAATTAAAGATGTCTTCATTGATTTGTATGCAAAACAAATAAAAGAACTTGTTACCAAACGATTGCCTCATTATATAGTTGAAGCCTTCTTTATGAACGGACTATAATTTCAATTAACAATCCCTTAACAATTTTAAAGTGAACTTTATAAATCATGATTGTGTTATTATTTGTACAACTGAAATAGTAATTTTTAAATTATAGATCATGAGAAGATTAGCTTCAACATTAACTTTGTTTATGCTTGGCTTGCTGATTATTACTGCCCAGCAAAAAGAAATAAATGTGAAATCGAGTAACATTGAGTGGTTAGGTAAAAAGGTAACCGGCGAACATACCGGGAATATATTATTCAAATCAGGTACATTAATTCTCAAAAATGGGGAGCTATCCGGCGGGGAATTTTTAGTGGATATGAGCAGCATTACCTGTACCGATATTGAAAATGCCGATTACAATGCTAAACTGGTTGGTCATTTAAAATCTGACGATTTCTTTGGCGTTGACAAACATCCTACAAGTAAACTAAAGCTAAAGGATGTAAAAAAAATGGATGATGTCTACCAGGTAGAAGGAGAGCTGACCATTAAAGGTAAAACCCACCCGATTTCTTTTAATGTAAAAAATTCTGGAAATACTTATGAAGGTATGATCACTATTGATAGAACAGATTATGATGTTCGTTATGGTTCCGGAAAGTTCTTTGATGGCCTGGGAGACAAAATGATATACGACGACTTCACCTTAACATTTAAAGTTTTGGCACAGTAGAAAAAAGATTAATTAATATGTCTTTACTTAATAAATCCGGCAGGTTTGTCGGATTTTTTTTTGCTCCACAGAAAAAAAATCACCTTTTTAGTAAACATTTCTATGGTCAATTCGTACAAACATTATCGCCAGCCACCTGTCTAAAGCTAAGGGAATAAATTTTTGCAACGTGAAGAAACTTATTAATCTACGACTTAAAAGTAGGCTATTAGCTTACATTCTCATCTCGTTTACTGTCATTTATGGCATTACACTGGGCTACATTAGCTACAGCCTGAAAAACAATACCTTAAATGACTCAAAAGCTATTATCGACTCGAACCTTAAGGCTTCTCGCAACCTGATTCAGAACGATATCAACCAGGTAATTACAGCAACAAACACCATTCGTAACATTTACAATGATTACTTCTCGATGGACATTGAGGGGAAAGATGTTTTAATGCGCAATGTGATTCTTGGATGGCTTAAAGAAAGTCCGGCATTATTATCAACGTGGCAAATTTGGGAATTGAAGGCCTTAGACCCAACTTTTGAATTTAAAAACGGACGAGAACGAAATATTGCTTTACGCCTTGGGCAAAAATTATCAGAAAAATCGGAACGAATTGATATTACCAACGACGAGTTAAGCGGTAAGTATTATGATGCCAGAATTGATAATAAACCAAACATCTGGGACCCTTACTATGACGAAGTAACAAAAGAACTGGAAGGCATATTAATGACATCTGTATTTGCGCCTATTCAAGATGAGCAAGGGACTTTCCTGGGCATGGTTGGTATTGACGTAAGCCTGAATGATATGTCAAAGATTATTTCGAGTATGGATCCTTATGAAGGAGCAGTATCCTATTTAGTGTCTCGCAATACAAGTATTGTGGCTCACACAGATAATTCTTTGGTGTCAGAAAAACTGTTCGACGTTATTGGTGAAGTTTCAGATGATTACAACAAAGGACTAAACCTAACTTCAGAAGGCGAATATTATAGTTTTGAATTTACAAATCCTCAATCTGAGGTTGAATATTACGTTTCGTATGCCCCAGTTAAATTTAATGGCATTGAAACCACCTGGACATTAGGTATAGAAGTGCCCAAAGAAGTGATTCTGGCAAAAGCCAACCGTATATTCTACAGCAGTTTGCTAATTGGGTTAACCGGTCTTATTATTCTTTACATCATCGTATATATTACTGCAGGTAACATCGTAAGACCAATTGTTAAAAGTGCCGAAATTGCCCGGGAGATTGCTGATGGTAACCTAAAGACTGAGATTGATATTGATGAAGATCAGAACGATGAAGCAGGCGATTTAGGTCGTGCTTTAAAAGATATGGTTGAAAACCTTAAGAATATCATTACTGAAATTGTAGATAGTTCGGTAGCCATTACTTCGGCCAGTGTTGAGTTGTCAACCTCTGCAACGCAATTATCTGAAGGAGCTTCCAACCAGGCAGCGTCATCCGAAGAAATTTCTTCATCAATGGAAGAAATGGTGGCCACCATACAGCAAAACAGTGAGAACTCAAAACAAACTGAAACCATAGCGCTGGAGTCAGCAGATGGCATCAAAGAAAGTTATGAGAGTTCGAAAGATACGACCCAATCGATGCAGGAGATCTCTGAGAAAATCTCCATTATTGAAGAGATTGCCAAACAAACAAATATCCTGGCCTTAAATGCCGCTGTGGAAGCAGCGCGTGCCGGCGAGCAAGGAAGAGGTTTTGCCGTGGTGGCATCAGAGGTAAAGAAACTGGCAGAACGCTCGCAGAAAGCCGCGGTTGAAATTATTGAATTGACGCAGCATGGTGTTACAGCCGCAGAAAAATCAGGACATCAACTGGAAGCAATTATTCCGGAAATAGAAAAAACCAGTCAGCTGGTTCAGGAGATTACCGCTTCAAGCTACGAACAGCAAAGTGGTGCTGAGCAGGTTAACAGGGCCATTCAGGAGCTAAATGAGGTGACTCAGCAAAACTCAGGGTCTGCCTCTATTTTCACCAATAACTCAGAGCACCTGACCCAATTGGCCGAGAAACTGAAAGAGACTATATCTTACTTTAAGCGATAAAGATATTTCAAGGATAAAACAAAAGCGGCATCGTTTCACGATGCCGCTTTTGTTTTAATAAGTTATGTATCCTAAAGACCAAATGCGTCTTTA
>DIYS01000101.1 GCA_002429115.1 Saccharicrinis sp. UBA6048
TTGAATTTTAATCTCCATCGGCTTGATATACATTTCAACTGGCATCACTAACCACTTAATCGACTTTGTTTTTAATTTCAAGTGGATGAAAATGTAAAATAACTGGCTTGAATATGCAGCCAAGAGGGAAAAAATCGAATTCAAGAGGTTGAATATGCGTTTCCATTGGCTTTTTCTGAGCGGCCAAAAATATTTATTATCACTCTTCTCTTTTAACTCTTAGTTTTTAACTTAATAAAAAAAAGCCTCATTCAGACGAATGAGACCATCAGAGTATAAAACTCCCCCTTATGAAACATCTTTAAACGTAATCATTTTTCGTGCCTTCGATACAACAAATACAACCCTTAAATTTCCATTCTGGAAAATGTAATTTAGCACAGTCAACGCATATCTTAAATGAACTAAAACTCCCCAAGTATAATAACTGCATTTTATTCTTTACCTCCTCGCAAGTTGATAAATGTATTTTTCCGGCATTATCCTCAGTTTGTTTTATTTCGATATAATAGTAACTTACTTTCATCGGCTATCTATCTTTAATTGTATAGAGTCAAAGCTGCATTTCGTTAATTATCTCCTTAATTCAACACTAAAATCCAACAATTAATTCATAGGATTTACCAACCATTTGTATCCACCTCTTTCTGTAAAGAATAATTTTTGCTTATTCTTCTTAAACCATTTTTTCCATTGCTTAGCTGTGGTGTACTTTTCGGTGGTATATCTTTCTAATAATTTTTGAGCCAGTTCGGCTTGTTCGTTATTCTCTAACATTGAAATACACTGGTCAAGCAAACGAATATCATTATTAGCCATTCCCAAGGATTGTAATTCCTTATCAATAACAACTTCCTGTACCATGCGGCCATACTTCTCCTTTGGCTCTGATAGCCCCATATAACCCAGGTTGTCCTCATAATATTTTAAATAAGCATTCCAGTCGTCCAAATACATCTCAATTACTTCCGTTGGAACATTCGACAGGTATTTTGTACGATCTGGGAATCCTGAAGCCATATTTAAGCTTCGCTCATCCGTCTTATTGGATTTTCCAACCAGCTTCCTTACCATTGCCGAATTTTTATACTCATGCATTCTCTGTGCAAATTTCACTTCATCTTCATAACCGTCATCAGACACTTTATACACATCATCTAATGCCACTAAGCGGTGTGGAGCCACCCTTTTTACAAATGGTTTTTGCCCTCTAAACTGAGCCATATAATGAATGGTATTGATCAGAGCCAACTTTGCCTCCTCAGCAAGGTGCATAGGTGAAGCCCTGTAACCCCATTGAAAGAAATTTCCATGACGCCCCAAAGTTGTGGCATTAACAGATTTAATACATGGTCCACCGGAAATGGATTCTGCATCAGGAGAATCACCAAAGCCAGGGTTTGAAACCATTCCGGGAGGATAGCCTTCCAAATGGTCTAGATTCTGCACACGCCACATCATTGTCTCCTTAGACAAACCTCTGCCACTGTAGTAATGGAATACGCCATCCTGATGCTTTTGTTTTTCCAGCGTTAAGGCCACCTTATAAGGCGTATTAAAAATGGGATGCGCCTTATCAAAATTGAAAGCATGCGAATACAAACAGTTACAAAGAAAATCGATTTTTGTTTTTTTATTCCAAAGCAAAACGCCTCCGATTCCCGCTATAAATACCGATGGCGCATCAAAATCTTCGCTTAAATAATCAGGAGCTTCAGGATAATTCATCCAATACTCTGTCATTTGGCCATTGACTTCTGGAATCAATGCATCAAAGACAGTGACATCATGCGTATCTGAAAGTTCTTCCTTGTAATCCTCCCCATATACCATGGTCACAGTTTCGAAATACTTCTGGAAAAACTGATAGAAATCCTGTGGACGATCCTTTTTAAATGATTCCCATACTTGTGGATCTCCTCCAAACAAATATCCATCGGGTAACTCTGGGTTTTGAGCCACATACAAAACCTTTAGTTTTGATTTTTCTATATCCTGTGCATGAAGTGGCAGCATCAGAACAATGGTCACTATTGCTAATACTATATTTTTCATCTCTTCTTATTTATGTGTAAAAACGCTATCGAATACTATGATGAAGACTTATACCTATGCTTACCCTCTTAATTGTCTATTAAAGGGAGACTTCAATAGCATTGATTTACTTTACAAACTTATTCTTCACCTTAATTTCATTTGGGGGCAAACAAGCATATGGGTCGCATGGTTGAAACGAAAGAGTCGTCGTTATCTCATGTTCCCCTTGCACCTGATGACCCACTTTTAATTCGTAAACAAAAAGTAAATCCCCCTTATATAACATTATCTGCGGATCGGCCTCATAACCATATACACTTGGTTCTTTCACTAAAGTAGCCTCTACTCCATCAGGTAGTTTCAGTTTTAATTCTGACTGAATAAAAAAGCCTCCTTCAGGTACAAAAGCATAGATGTGCCAATTCTCATGTACCTTTGCTTTTACCATCAACACATCTTTCTTAAGGTCGTTTTCCTTTGCCAAAAACAGGCTGGCATTCATACATACCGGCTCCTCCGGGCTGGTAGCTTTTATTGTAATTTGTTCGGCCAGATTTTTCAGAGTTACATCATCACTATTTTGTGAAAAGCATGGCACAACTACCATGAGTAAGATGTAAATGACTATTTGTCGCATATCTCTATCTTTTTTATTACTTACCCAAAAGCTCTTCAAGCTTATGATCCAAATCATCACCCCTTAAATCTTTAGCAATGATTTCACCAGAGCCATTTACCAGGTAGTTATTAGGAACACCAGTAACTCCATATAACTTCACCACCGGGCTTTTTCTTGCTAACAAGTCACTTGTATTGATCCATGGGATTTGATCCTCTTCAGATGCCTTTCGCCATTGTTTTTCACTATGATCAATGCTGAAAGAAACAATCTCAAAACCTTTATCTTTATAATGACTATAAGCCTTTTTCATATGAGGTATTTCACCTCTACACGGGCCACACCATGATGCCCAAAACTCCACAAGGGTGTATTTATTTTCTTTTAACACATTAGCCAGGTGAAACTCTTTACCCGATAAATCTTTCGCGGTAAAATCTTTGACTGCTGTTCCAACTGATATCTTAGCTTTTTGTAAATAATTTTCTCTAACCTGAATAATCTGGTTCAATGTTATAAATTCAGGATGATCACCTATTTCTTCCTGTAATGCCAATACTTCTTTTTTCATTTTATCGAGCTCCAAATAGGAAAAACTCATCGCCAACATTCGCACCACTGGATCTTTATGATTCGTTGATAATTCAACATAATGCTCTGTTAATGCAGTTGGCAAAGCCTGATAAATATCTACGCTCTTTCTGTAGTTGGCTGTCCCCATGGTATCTGCTTCCGTAAGTGTTGCCTCAAAATCGAAGTAAGCTTTTAAGGCAGCTATCACGTCTGGGCTGTCAAATACATCTTTGTATAAAATAGTACTGTATTTCCCACCTTCAAAGTTGAGCATAGCCATGTTTACCAACTTGTCTTTTAGGTGCAGACTATAATTACCTGGCTCTACAATACAGTTTCCCTTCGTCACCAATTTGCCATCTGAGTCCGTTACAGACCAAAAAGCATTACGCACATAATTGGTATGTCCTTGCACTTTGATTTCACCATTCATAATAAGTGACTTTCCAATAGTACTAATACCATTATCTGAACTATCCTGGACTCCTAGATTAAAGGTATACCCCTCGTATTTGTCCCAATTACTACCCGTAATGGTAAAGTCTGTTGAATTAGTTTGTTGCTGACAATTGGCAAGCATCATCATTACCAAAGCACAACCCAATAAAATTGCTTTTTTTAAAAAGTTCATATGAATTAATATTAAGGTTACTTTAAATTAGATTAGTTGTTATTCAATTGATTAAGGTTAAGATAAGATAGTCTTGAATTTGATGTGTTAAATTAAAAATATAGACATATAGTGCCTGATATTTAACTCATTAACTTGACTAATAAATTAAAATGTTCATTGAATGCAATAAAACAACAATACACTCAATGAACATTTTCTAGGAATCAATAAATGCTAAATATTATTTAGCTCCTTCAGTTCCAATATAACCAGGATTCTGCACCAGATTGGTATTAGCATTTAGTGTATTTAGATTAATCGGATAGGTTAACTGCCAATCATTAATTTCAAATCCTCGAATGGTAGAAATATTTATATCGCCATTAAAATGGTAACGTACCATATCATTCCATGGCTCACCCCATTCCAATAGAAGTTCCATCATTTTGTCAATACGAATTATTTGCAATAGTTCAGCTTTCGAGGTAGGTGTAGCATGATCCATACTTAAACGATCGCGCAATTGATTTACACGTGACAAAGCACTTATAAATTTCAGATCATTAACATCATCACTGGCTAATCTGGCATCAGCTTCTGCCTGTATAAAATACAATTCTGCCAATCGCATATAATTATAAGAGTTCAGCTCAACACCTGTAGGGAAAAGCCATTTACCATTATACAATGCGTTGATTGGCATTAAAGCCCAAATATGTGTATTGGCAAAACGTAAGTCATAACCTGCTCCGGTCGTCATATCACCATCACCATCCACTTGATTATCAGCTATTGCTGTCAACATACCTGTCACCTGACTTGTGCCAATATTTGCATGCTGCCACATTTCTACGCCCATGTCGGCATATGGAGTAAAGATAATCTCTTCTGATCTTAAACCATTGATAAAAACATCGGTAAATGCGTTTTCCAGCTTAAAGTCACCGTCATTGATGATTTCATTGGAAAGTGTTGCCGCTGTGGTATAATCCTTCATATATAAAGCTACTTTTGCTTTGATAGCCTTAGCCGTTAATGATGTAAAAAATTGCCTGTTAACACCACCTGGTGCCTCATTAATCCCTTCATTCAAATCATCCATAATCGCATTATAGACGCCTTGAACAGTACTGCGCTCAGGTGCTTCATTTGGTATTTCTGTTATCACGGGAATACCATATTCCGAATTAAGGTCATAGTGATACCCAAACACTTTTAGCAGCTCAAAATGCGCCATCGCACGGGCTATTTTTGCCTCTCCAATTATTTCATCACGACGCACAAGGGTAAAATCTTTAATCTGTCCTTCTTGAACATCCTTAAGGTTTTTAATTAAATAATTGGCATTGGTAATTACATTATACCAATTGGCATAAATACCTTCAGTGTTTTGATCTTCAACAGAAATCATCACTTTCATCTGAGGCGACTCCTGTTGCAGCGGATCAAAATA
>DIYS01000274.1:0-2482 GCA_002429115.1 Saccharicrinis sp. UBA6048
CTTATCGTATTTTTGGACGCCCTCTTTTAATATTTATTTGTGCTGGTTCAATTTTAGAAATCAAACCAGTGATCGTAATCCTTTGGTTTGTTCGGCTTAAAATCGTTATGAAAGTATTCATTCTGTGTGGCTAAGTAATAGTAATCTTTGCCCATTTCGCGCCAATTCTCAGCAATTTCCTTAACAGCTTTAATGATGTATTCCACTTCATCATTACGCATGGTAGGGTGAACCGACATTCGGATCCATCCTGGTTTTTCAGATAGATCGCCATGGTCAATTTTACTGGTAATTTTGTTGGATGTATAATAATCTACATGCAATAAATAATGACCATAAGTTCCGGCACAGGTACACCCTCCTCGTACCTGAATACCGAAGTGATCGTTAAGAAGACGCACTGCCAGGTTAAAATGTAGATCATCGATATAAAAAGAAATGGCACCCAGGCGATCATCTACATTATTGGCCAGGATATTCATTCCTTTAATCTGCCTGAATTCTTTCAGTATTTTATGAACTATTTCATCTTCACGTTTATGGATGTTTTCCACACCCATTTCTTCTTTCAGGCGAATTACCAATGCAGTTTTAATGGATTGTAAGAAACCTGGCGTTCCACCATCCTCGCGGGCTTCAATATCATCTACATATCGGTATTTACCCCAGCGATTCGTCCAGTCAACGGTTCCTCCGCCTGAGTTGTCGGGGATTGTGTTGTGGTATAAAGCCCTGTTGAATACCATGGTGCCGGAGCTGCCCGGACCGCCAAGGAACTTGTGTGGTGAAAAAAAGATAGCATCTAAACTTTCCATCGGATCACCGGGATGCATATCTATTGTGTCGTATGGTGCCGAAGCCGCAAAATCCACAAAGCAATACCCGCCGTTTTCGTGCATAATTCTGGCCAACTCGTAAAAGGGGGTACGAATTCCTGTTACATTGGAACATGCACTGAAAGATCCAATTTTCATGGTTCTGTTTTTGTACTTCTTAATTTCAGTACGCAATGAGTCCGGATTGATCAGGAGTTGATCATCGGGTTCCAGAACAACCACATCAGCATTGGTCTCCAGCCAGGATGTATGATTGGAATGGTGTTCCATATGAGTTACAAAAACTACAGGTCGCTGGTCGGGTGGAAAGCTACAGTATTGTAATGCCTGCTCAGGTACACGCATGCCCAGAATTCGCTGCAGTTTATTGACCACATAAGTCATACCGAACCCTGCTGAAATAATAATATCATCTTCACTGGCATTGACGTGCTGCTTGATAATATTATGCGAATGTTTGTAAATGTTGGTCATTACCATTCCGGTCTCACTCGATTCAGAATGTGTGTTTGCCACCATAGGGCCAATTTTATCCAACATTAGTTTTTCAATGGGAGCGTAGAGCCTGCCACTTGCTATCCAGTCGGCATACACCAATGGTTTCTCACCAAAAGGCGTTTTTATAGTAGCATTGTTACCTATTGTATTCTCTCTGAATTTTTCAAAATACTGTTCAAGACCGCTCATTGGTTAAAGGTTATAATTGTTTAGTAAGTAAAGTTTGTGAGGAGTCAAATATAATTATTTAAACCGTATGTGAAACACGTTTTATATTTTGATTTTATTGCTACAATCAGGTATTCAATTACTTAAAGATCAGTATTTAAGAAATCAATTTCAGTCAATATTTCTTCGATAACCACTCTCTGTTGTTTGTTTGAAGAGGCTTGAAAGTCTTTGATAAGTCTTTGAGCTTTACCAAGTTCTATTCGTTTTGCACGTAAGAGCATTCTGAACGCGAATGATGCGGCTTGCAATACATGAAGATTAATATCTTTTATGCTTTCTGTTATAGCATCCAGTGGCGGTAAGTTTGCCGATTCATCCTTTTGCACTAAGCGGCCGATTGTATTTAGAGCTGTTGCCCTGATGAACGATGATTGGCTATCGATCCATTCAGGCAGCTTTTTTTCAATATGTGGTATACGAGACCATAAAAACATTGCAGAACGTTCCGCAATATCTTTGTTTGTTACTAATGATACCCACTCATTACATATATCTGGCGTCAATTGATCTTCTGGCGCAATTAAGGCTGCCAAAAGCATGGTTTCACGGATTTCTATAAACCACAAGCGTTCTGCAAGCTCGAAACTAACAGGAGTGCGCCTGGCTAATTGTTTAAGATGGGGAGTGGCAACTCCATAATTTTCGCGATAAATAATGCCGCCTTCCTCCATTTGACCTGTTACAGCTCCATTCATATGTAATCGTACCTGCGCAAGTACCCATTGTAATTCTCGTTCTACCTTCTGATTTTCAATAAAAAACTTCATAATATCCTTATCTGTCCTGCTACAAAGGAAAAAGTTTTTTTGATTTTTTTTATCAGAACTTGCAAATATTAAGAGACAAATACTATCTTTGCAATCGCAAAAACAAAAATGGTGGTTGTAGCTCAGCTGGTTAGAGCGCTGGATTGTGGT
>DIYS01000274.1:2547-7947 GCA_002429115.1 Saccharicrinis sp. UBA6048
TGGATTGTGGTTCCAGAGGTCGCCGGTTCGAAACCGGTCTTCCACCCAAAAGCCTTAAGTTGAAAAACTTAAGGCTTTTTTAATGCCTGTAATTATTCAATGAAACTC
This sequence comes from Saccharicrinis sp. UBA6048, assembly GCA_002429115.1. Lineage (GTDB taxonomy): Bacteria > Bacteroidota > Bacteroidia > Bacteroidales > Marinilabiliaceae > Carboxylicivirga. The sequence goes on from DIYS01000274.1 coordinate 2,656, forward strand.
ATCATTTTACTTAAGTAAGTATTGTAATCGATGTCCTCAGGTGATGAGTTTAAACAGACAACCACAACATTTTTTGAAGGGATGATCGTCACGCGCTGTCCTCTGTAGCCATTGAAGAAATAAACATCTTGTGGCATGTCAGGCATATGTTGCTTTGATGCATTTAACCATATTTGAGCACCATACTGACCATCTGATGATTTAGCAGGGGTCGTACTGTATTTTACCCACCATTCCGGTAAAATTTGTTCGCCCAGCCAGTTTCCATTATTTAAATAGAGCAGGCCAAAGCGTGCCCAGTCCCTGGCAGAGCAATAGCCGTAAGATGAGCCTACAAAGTTGCCTGTTGCATCTGTTTCCATGAGACTATGCGACATGCCTAATTTGTTAAACAATGCTTTTTGAGGAAACTGATAATACGATTCATAGTCGTTAAAGCAAGTTCTGATAATTCCGCTTAAAATATTGGTGGTGCCGGATGAATATTTCCATTCAGAATCAGGCTCTGTAATGGCATTAGGCAATGTGGCGTAGGTTGACATATCACCTTTAAGGTATAGCATTTCAGATACATCCGACAGCGATGTTTTAGAATAGTCTTCATTCCACTCCAGGCCACTGCTCATCTGCAGGAGGTTATTGATGGTAATTTTTTGGCGTTCATCATCCTTCCAGTTTTCTATGGGAGCTAGCTGATCGAGCGATAATTTTCCTTCTTTGACCAATATTCCACATAACGCGGCCGTTAATGTTTTGGTCATGCTCCATCCAAGCAAAGGCGTCTCGAATGTGATGCCATCGGCATACTTTTCAGTAATAATTTGCCCTTCTTTAACAACAAGTACAGCTTTTGATTCGGCATTGAAATAGTCATTTATAAAAGTATTTAAACCTGTTATGTCGATCCCTGCTGGTATGGAGTCAGATAATTTGTTGCCCATTGGCCAGGCTAATGTGTCGTTAGCAATAGCATCAACAGGTATACGTCCTTCCAGGCTGGTTTTGCCGTTTTGAAAAAGTGTTGATCCTATTTTATTTTTAAATACAGCCCTTTGAGATATTAATCCGAATATGCTGCTTTCCACAGTTTTATTTTCCTTATCTACCTTATTTACTACATAATTAAATGGAAATGCCGTAAGTTCCATTTGCTCAACGCGCGACTGTTCAAGACCTTCTATAAAAACACCAGAGCTAACCATCTTTGCCGAATAGGCTGTGGCAGCTTTTAACATGTGATATACTTTGGTGCCAATTAAAATCATGGTCATTACAATAAGAACAGTGATAATCTTTACTGCCGATTTTAGGAGCTTCATTACTCTTAGTTTAAGTTTGTTTGATGAATGGGAACATGTAGTTATATGTTCATAATTAATAACATATGAGGGTAGGTAAGGGTTGTATGTATTTATCAATTAAATTAATTGATTCCTGTACAAAAGCCTGTGATTAGTCAATAGGGGCGTAATTTACAAACTCAAGTATGGTAAGCAAAAACAAATAGTTAACACCTTGAGTGTGTTACGCCATCATTGCAAAAATGATATTTCCAATTGTGAGATACAGGAACATGCCTATAATATCATTCATCGTTGTAACGAATGGTCCTGTAGCCAATGCCGGGTCTACTTTTATTTTATTCAATAGTAAAGGAATAAAAGTTCCAAACAGGCTGGCAAAAACAACCACCGAGAACATGGCTGCCGTTACAGTTACTGTAAGGGCAATGTCTTCACCAATAATTTTATTGTAGCTGAAAATGAGTAATGATAAGATGCTGGCGTTCAATAAGGCAATGCCCATTTCCTTAAGTAGTTTACGCCAATTGGTTTCCAGGCCTATCGATCCTGATGCTAATGATTGTACCACAATGGCTGAAGATTGCATACCAACGTTACCACCCATTGCGGCAATAAGCGCCATAAAAAGGGACAAGGCCGGGAATTGCTCAATCAGATCGAGATGGCCGCTGGTTACACGTGATGCCAGAATTCCACCAAACATACCAATTAGTAACCAGGGAATGCGCGCACGCGTATGTTGCCACACACTATCCGATGCTTCTACGTCTTCAGTAATACCGGATGCCAGCTGGTAATCTTTCTCAGCCTCTTCGCGGATAACATCTACCACATCATCAATTGTAATGCGACCAACCAGACGCCCAACCGAATCAACAACGGGCAAGGCAACCAAGTCGTATTTATCCATGATGTTACTTACATCCTCAGCATCAACATCAACTTTTACCGAGATAACATCCGAGTTATAGATATCTTTTACGAGTACATCCACCGGACTCAGTAGCATTCGTTTCAGGGATAGTGTGCCCTTTAAGATACCGTCGCTATCTACTACATATACATAATAGACTTCATCAATTTCTTCGGCCTGGCGACGCATACTGCGCAAGCAGGTAGGCACCCCCCAGCTTTCTTTGACTTTGATCAGCTCTTTAGCCATCAGACCACCGGCTGTATCTTCATCGTAGGCCAAGAGATCGGCAATGTCGCCTGCTGTGGATACATCATCAATGGCTGATAATACCTCTTGCTGTCGTTGGTCATCCAGCTCGCCAATAACGTCAGCCGCATCATCAGAGTCCATCTTATCGATGAATCGTTTTGCAATGACATCACTTGGCAAGCTGTCGAGGAATTTCTTTCGATCATCTTCCTCCAATTCAGTGATGACATCGGCGGCTGTTTCATCATCCATGAGGAAGTATACAAATTTAGCCTCATCGATGCTTAACTCTTCATATATTTCTGCGATATCGGCAGGGTGTAATTCTTCCAATAAGGCTGAAACAGCATTTTCATCCTTTGCTTCAATAAATGCCTGAAGATTGTCAATATACTCCCTTGTTAATTCAAAATTCACCATATCGCTAGATGTTTATGGGTGATTACTTCAATGGATTTTGCTCTACCAAACAGGTGAGCTCAATAAAATCGGCTACGCTCATCTGCTCTGGTCGTCGCGTTAAATATTCGTGATCAGCAATAGCTTCTTTGTTGAAAGGAATTGCTTTTAACGAATTTCGAATCGCTTTTCTTCGCTGATTAAATATAGCTTTAACCACTTTAACGAACAAGGCTTCGTCGCAAGGTAATTTTTCCACCTTGTTGCGAACTAAACGAATCACACCTGATTTTACTTTTGGAGGCGGGTTAAAAACATGTTCGCTTACCGTAAACAGGTATTCTATGTCGTAAAAAGCCTGCAGTAAAACGCTCAATACACCGTACACTTTTGTGCCGGGGCCGGCTGCCATTCGTTCGGCCACCTCCTTTTGTAACATTCCCACTACCTGAGGTATCTGATTGCGATACTCAAACACTTTGAAGAAGATAGGACCCGAAATGTTGTATGGAAAGTTACCGATAAGTGCAAATGGCTCTTGGAAGATTTCCTTTAAATCTAATTTTAAGAAATCTTTAAAAAAGATACGCCCTTTTAATTCGGGATAGTGTGCATTGAGGTACTCAACCGATTCGTTATCTAACTCGATTAAGTTCAGGTCAATGTCTTTTCGTTGAACCAAATATTGAGTTAACACGCCTGTTCCCGGGCCTATTTCCATCACTTGCTTAGGATCTGGAGTAAGGTTGTCAACAATTCGCTGAGCAATACTCAGGTCAGTCAAAAAATGTTGACCCAGATGTTTTTTTGCTTTTACCATATCCTATTTTCGTTTTAAGAAGTGATGATGTTGTGCGACAAAATGACTCGCATTGCACGAAGTCATACAAATTATTATCTTTCGGAGCTTTTCAGCGCGCAAAGGTAAAAAATCAGGCCTGAATGCGGTTATGAAGATACCTAATTTTTTAAATTCGTTCAATTTGTGAAGAAATCTGTCTCCAAACTATTACAATTTATTCTTTTTCCAGCCATTGGTATTTTTATAATTTATCAATTGTACAAAGATCAAAATGCTGAAGAAATTATGTCTGTTTTGCGCAATGACATGAATTTCAGTTGGATTCTTTTGTCGATTGTGTTGGGCTTGATTAGTCATGTGAGCCGTGCGCTTCGCTGGCAAATGCTGATTGAACCAGTTGAAAAAAAGCCTGGCTTTACTAATACTTTTTTGGCGGTAATGATTGGTTACCTGGCAAATTTGGTATTTCCACGCATGGGAGAAGTGTCGCGTTGTGGTGTGTTGAGTAAATATGAGCGATTGTCGTTTACGCGTGTTGTTGGTACTGTAGTGGCAGAGCGCTTGACCGACCTGGTGGTGCTTGTGGTAATTATCATTGGCGTACTAACGCTTCAGTTCGATCTGTTGGGAGGTTTTTTAGCCGATACTCTTAATTTTGATTCTTTAACTGAGATCTTTAAATCGCCACTTTTCTATGGATTACTGGCGCTTGTTATTGTTTCTGTTTTTGTGATAAAACGCTACTCAAAACAGTATCAGGCCTTAATGTTTCTCAAAAATTTAATGCAAAAGTTTAGTGAAGGCGTAAGCTCAATTCGAAAAATAAAGAACAAGCCTTTATTTATCTTCCATACCTTATTTATATGGACGATGTACTTCTTAATGATATACGTTTGTTTCTATAGCTTGCCAGCAACCTCTTCGTTGGGCGTAAAAGCTGGTATAACCATTTTATTAACTGGGAGTCTGGGAATGATTGCGCCGGTTCAGGGAGGTATTGGGGCCTGGCATTTTATGGTCATCGCCACGCTGAAGTTATACGGAGTGCCGGCTGAGGAAGGTGGCATATTTGCATTGGTTGTTCATGCTGCTCAAAATCTAATGATTATTGTTGCAGGATTAATCGCATTTGGCCTCTTGCCTATTCTTAACAGAAAAGGATATGAACAGCAAAAGCCATCGGTGGCAACGAGCAGGTAAGTTACTTATTGTCACTCTTTCATTACTGGCCTATGTTTTTATTGTATGGAAATTATTGAGGTTTGAATATTGGAACTCCTTAACCACACAGCTTAAATTATCATTTCATTCAATCGTTCTTTTATTTGTAAGTCTGTTTCTGTGGATGGCTAATTTATTAGCCGAAGTAAAGAAATGGAGGGCCTTAATTCGATCTTATCATCCGATTTCATTGATCAATGCATGGAGGCAAGTATTAGCTGGGACTACCACAGCTATGGGATCGCCGGCAAGGTTAGCCGAAATGGGAGGGCGCATGGCTTTGTTACCAAAAAAGGTACGAATGCATGCTGGTGTTCTGACGGTTGTTGGTGGTATTCTTCAAACCATCATCATTTGTATTGGCGGGTATATTGCACTTTTATTTAATGATCGATATAATT
>DIYS01000256.1 GCA_002429115.1 Saccharicrinis sp. UBA6048
CGCAGTGAATTTTTCGGGTTAATCTCAATTGATCCATTTTTTACTCAAAACATAATTTTTGTAGATTAGTCAATTTTCCCTGAATTAGGATGAATAGACGATAGAGTGAAAATTGATATTTCAATTAAACAGCGAAAAAGCTTGCCTACTCGGTAAACTAAAAAAAGGAGGGAAGCCCCTCCTTTAATCCACTCATATGTAAATCCCATTAAGGAAATTCAACCATATCAAAACTATTGATATTTGCACGAGGTACTGATGAACCAAATTTGTCATTAATGGCATCAATAAAAGCATTGGCAATTACTGCTGAACCTCTGTCTGTTGCATGGATGCCGTCTAATGAGAAAACACCTCCACTGACAAATTCAGAAGAGTATTTGTTACCATCAATAATGACGCCTTTATATACCATATTCCCATCAGTATCTTCTACTTTCTTTGAAAAATCAATCATCATCTTGTGTAAATCAACCACCGCCACATTACTGCTTTCTAAATCTGCAATGGAATTGTTGTATTCGGTAGTTGCATTTTTAATCTTGGTTAGCTCAGCCTCATCTAAGAAATATTTCGCTTCAAGGGCTGTCATGTAACCCCAACCCACATCTTTATCGGATATTCCAGATAATGCACTTAATAAGACTTTTTCACCTCTTTTAAGTTGACGAATTTTAGCTGGGTGGGCATAATTTTCATCAATAACAACTAGTGCATTAGAATCAGCAACAAACTCTATACGAGGAAGATCTAAAGCATCTGCACCTTCATTATAAGCTATGTAGTTTGGATGAGAGTTTAATGCCTGTGCGGTGGCTTCATCAATAACAAGATTATTAAATTTTACAGTTGTGAAAAATGGAATTGTTTCAACGGCAGGAATATTACCAACAACAACTTTTGCACCTACTGATGTCAATTGATCAACAATGTCAGTAATTTTATCGGTGAAAGTACCGGATGGGGTAATAGGATCATCCTCACCTCCCTCTAAGGCATAACCTAAAATATCATTATTTCCAATCCATAGTGAGGCAAAAGTTGGCTGAGCAGCTAATGCATCATTAATAACTGTTGCTAGTGGATTACTTGCAAAACGTCCATAAAAAGGGTTTACAGTGGCTAAACCTGGGATTGATAAATGAGCGACCTTAGCTCCGGGAACACCAAAGTTTTGGTTGTTATCATTTTTCGCATCTTCTTTTAGAATCATTAAGTCAGCAGGTCCGGGAACTGGTAAAAGTTTTCCATTAACTGGCTGAAGTGTGTAATAGCCGTTGCTTGCAATTATTTCTCCGCTTTCATTAGTTTCAATTCCGCCAATACTTCCACTTGATTGTACCCAAGGCTGATTATAAGACTCACTTCCTACGTACATTAATTGCTTGCCCAGAATAGCACTAAAGCTACCTTCCTGACCTTTACGTCCCAATGCACCATCAGTATAGCCTGCAGTATAAGAATCGCCAATTGCTATAAATTTTGAAAAATCAGCTTCTCCCTTAGATGGAGTAAACTCGTCCACCTTTGGCTCGCACGACCACAATGCAGCAACAGCCAGCAGCCAGGTGAATTGATATATATATCTTAATTTCATTACGCGTCTTTTTTAGAATGAATAGTTAATGCCAATACCAGGTATCACAGCATTTGAATAATAGGTACCATAAAAATCAAGAGGTTTGTAACCATCTTCGCGTTTCTCGCCATGGATGTATAATAAGGATGCATCCAACGATAGTTTGTCGTTAATTTGGTAACCCAAACCTAATGACATACCTATTTTATTCGTCCCTGGCGTTTCTGGTGTTAATAAATCTTCAGGTATTGGTGTGGAGTCGTAATAAATACCTCCTCTGAATTGTACCTTTTCATTTAAAGTATATTCAGCTCCCAAGCGATAAACCATGGTATTTTCAAAATCACGCTGGTTGTGTGAGTCTGGTACTGTTGGCTCTTCAAAGTCGAAGTTAAGGCTCTCATATGACGACCACTCTACGTATTGTAAATCAAAAGCTAATAGTAATTTACTATTCACCTGATAGCCAACGCCCAATGTAATATTGGCAGGCATCGGTAATTCAGAGTCAAATTTTGTGTCAGGATATAGTCCTCCTAAAGGTGCCGGTACACTGAAATCCGCATCGCCACCATCGAGTTCAACCAATACTTTTGAGCGGTAGCTTAAACCTAACGATAACTTTTCATTCGCCTGGAAACTAAGGCCGGCATTGAAACCAAAAGCCCAGGTATTACCATTAATATTTACTGTTGCATCACCATTAGCTGATTGAACAGGAAGTGCTTTGTTTAAATCTACATTTCCGTTAACTGCCATAAAGCCAAGTCCCAATCCCAGCTTGTCACTTAGCTTATATGAAACCGTTGGCTGAATAAAAATAGCTCGTAATGAGATGTCCTGAATCAGGTATTTACCATCCCAGTCTTCGCCCCAGCTTAATGAGTTACCATAAGGAGTAGTTACACTTAAGCCTACGGCTAATTTATCATTTAATTTGGTAGCTCCGTAAAAGTAAAATGGGGTACCTAGCGGGTTGTCCGACTTTGCTTTGTATACCGAAGGTGATTGTTTTTGAAACGTGTTGTTCGAAAAAATAAGACTTCCACCTAAGGAGAAATCATACTTCTTATCGAGGAAGCTTAATGCTCCCGGGTTAAAGTGCATACTGGATGCCCCAAGCATCAGTCCGGTTCCGGTGTGTCCCATACCCGTTTGACGGTTACTTTGCAGGTTTACCTGATATCCTTCGGCGTGCAGCTGAAGTCCAAGCATAAGAAACCCACATAACAAAGCTATTTTGCTCATATAAGATTAATTAGTGAATATTTTTTTAGAACTTATCAGAGCGAAGATATTATTATTTTTTAAAAATCAGAATATTTAAATTCTTGACGCACAGTCTATTTGAACAATAAAGACGTATGGTCGAAAAATAAAATATCAGATTATCATGCGGTTATATTATAACGATTAAGAGGTAGTGCTACTAGTCATATCCAAATTAGTGTGTTCATAAGTCTCTTTTAAATAGGATGTAAAGGTGTTTTTTTCCTTAGCGTAAGGATTTGAATTTAATTGACTAAGCATTATTTCGCCTAATTTTATTAGAATTTGCTTAATTAGTTTAAAGTAAGATTTAGATTGGTGAATAAAGGAAATATATAATAATTTAATATTTTAGAATTTTTATTGAGGTAACGGCAGATGTGCCTTTGAAACCTTATTTTTACGGCTTCAAGTTTTACTATTGGATTAATAGAACCGATGGTAAAAACGAAGACAATACTAATCTTAAATAGTTGAAAAATGCTTAGTAAAGAAGATATCGCACAAATTCAGAAAAAGAATATTTCAGAGGAAACGCTGCAAAAGCAAATTGAAAATTTTAAAACTGGCTTTCCATATGCACCATTAATAAAAGCGGCAAAACCAGGTGATGGAATTTTGCAATATGACGATATTGAAGTTGCTGAACATTGTAAACGATATGAGGATGCGGTAACAAATGGATTGAAGCCGATTAAGTTCGTGCCTGCATCGGGTGCTGCAACGCGGATGTTTAAAGCATTGTTTGAATTCATAAATGCAAATGAATCACAACAGGAAGAATTACTTCAAACCGAAATGTTCCAGATTTTTTTCCGTGATATTAAGAAGTTTGCTTTTTACGATGAACTAACGAACAAGATAGGATCGGATATCCATCGTGGATTATCCGATTGTTCAATTGCCAGTCGTATTATTAAAGTACTATTAACTAATGAGGGGCTAAACTACGGAACTTTGCCCAAAGGTTTGTTGGCCTTTCATAACAATGGAACGGCTGCACAAACATCATTGGAAGAGCACCTGAAAGAGGCAGCTCAATATGCAACAGCTGACGGTCATGGGGATGTGCATTTTACAGTTAGCCCTGAGCATCACGACCTGTTTAAAGCGCAATTTTCAAAGGGGAAATCGACCATTGAACAAGCTTTTAATTGTCAGTTTAATGTTTCTTTTTCCTTTCAGAAAAGCTCAACAGATACAGTTGCCGTTAACCTCGACAATACGCCATTCAGAAAAGAGGACGGTTCTTTGCTTTTCAGGCCAGCTGGTCATGGTGCTTTAATTGAGAATTTGAACGATCTGACTCACGAATTGATCTTTGTGAAAAACATCGATAATGTTGTGCCATTTCATTTACAGGCTGATACAGTCAGGTATAAAAAGTTGTTGGCAGGCGTCCTTTTGGAAAAGCAGGCGCTTATATCAAACATACTAAATGGCTTGCAAGGCGCAGATGCAGATAATGCAGTTAGTGCTGGCCTTGATTTTCTGAAGAAAGAATTACAACTAAATATTTCAGAGCTTGATAAAAAGTCGCTTGAAGAAAAGATTGATTTTATTCAAGAGCGATTGAATCGACCAATCCGAGTTTGTGGTATGGTTAAAAATGAAGGCGAACCAGGCGGGGGGCCTTTCTGGGTGCATCAACAAGATGGGTCGATCGGTTTACAGATAGTAGAAGGGGCGCAGATTGATCCGTCAAATTCAGGGCAGCAATCGATTCTGCAAAATAGCACGCATTTTAATCCGGTTGATTTGGTGTGTTATGTGAAAAACTATAAAGGTGAGAAGTTTGATCTGACACAATATGTAGATCCGGAAACAGGGTTTATCTCTGAGAAATCAGTTAATGGAAAAGCTTTAAAAGCGCTTGAATTACCTGGTTTATGGAATGGTGCGATGGCACATTGGTTAACATTCTTTGTTGAGGTGCCTATCACTACGTTTAATCCGGTAAAAACAGTGATGGACTTGTTACGTCCGCAGCATCAACCTGAGTAAAGGGTTTGAATTAAAAATTTAATTTGCGACAAATTAACGAACTAGAGCTTCGTCAACGGTCTTTATTACCCCTATTATCCCCTAAGAAAAGGGATGTGAAAAGTGTTGATTTACAATATGGGCATCATCCCGATAATTATTGGGGCTATTCTAGTCTCCCTTATCAAGGGAGATTTAGAGGGTAATCAAAGTATTGTCTTGTCTGTGACGAGGGATTCTTGATATTTATAGTTTCGTTAAGGATAGGACTAAGAAATATATCTCAGATAATCAGTTGTCAATGAGTGCTAAGGCTACGTTGTGTTTTTGCTTTAAGATGCTTACATAGCATTCTGTAAGTTTTTGTACCTTGTATAGCTTTAACCGACTATTATGAGATGTAAATACCTTTTCTTGCTATTGTTCCTGGTTCAGTCAGCCATAGCTCAGGATGCTCATTATTGGACAGAGCAATACGGAACCCGATCAATGCTTTTAAGCAATTCAATATTTGGAAGTGTTCAGGATTTGGGAGCTGTGTTTTATAATCCGGCACGACTTAGTTTAATTGAGGAAAATGCATTTTTAATAAGTGGTAAAGTCTACCAGTTAAATACCTATAATTTTAAAACAAGTTCAGACAATGGTCGATCTTCGCCTCAAACACAATCATCATTTGGCGGCGTTCCAAGTTTGTTAGCAGGTACTTATCGGATAAATGGATGGGATAAGCACTCATTTGCCTATTCGTTTTTAAGCCGGCGGCGCATGGATCTCACCTTGACTGAAAGCACGAGTGCCTATGGTAACGTGCTTCCAGAGATTCCGGGGGAAGAGTATTTTAGCGGTGATGTTGGTTTAAACAAAAAGTTTAATGAGGAGTGGCTTGGCTTATCCTGGGCCTTTCAACCTAACGATCATTTTAGTATAGGTGTATCAAATTTTGTTACCATACGCAAGCAGTCGGCCTTTGATCGTTTGATTGCTCAGGCTTATACCGAGGCTCAGGATGTTGAAACCTATAACAATCTGAATTCCTATAACTACTCGCATGTCGGATTGTTGTGGAAGATAGGTCTGGCCTGGGAAAAGGAGTCGTGGATGTGGGGGCTGACCTTAACCACCCCAACAGTTACTTTATCAGGAGATGGTGCGTTTAAGTATGATCGTGTATATACCGGCATTAACGATGGCCAACCGATTTATGAGCAATATTCAGAAAATAAGATAAGTGCCATTTATAAAACACCATTTTCCATTGCTGCCGGTGTTGGTGTAAACCTTAAGAAAGGATCGATACATGCCAGCGGTGAGTATTTTGGAGCCATAGATGAGTATACTCTCATGACAGGTAGTGTGTTTACCGGGCAAAGTACAGGGAATGACTATCAGGCGAGTTTGATCGATGAACTAAACGCTGTATTTAATTTCGGGCTTGGTTATCATTATATTTTCAATGAACGATTTAATGCTTATGTGAGTTTCTCAACCGATTATTCGGCAGCTGTTGGTAATATTGATGCCAATGCGAATTTTACCGAACAGGTTTATGCCTCAACCTTTAATTCTAATATCTACCACTATGGTGGAGGAGTAGTTATGAATTTGAAGAGAGCCAACATTACCTTTGGAGCTACCTTGTCAACAGCTACTTACCAGATGGATCGTCCACTGGGCTTTCCGTCAGATACAGGCCCTTCCTTAAGACAATCAGAAGCTACAACAGATATAAATTGGCGTCGTTGGCGTTTTATAGTTGGTGTATCCATACCATTTCTTAACGATTGGGTGAAGAAGTGGGAAGATAAGCTTCAGGGGGAGAAGAGTAATTGATTTACAATTCATAGTCTCTTAATCATGACAATCCCAAAGTATCAAGTATCAAGATGTGAGTATCAAGATGATTAACAGCTAACTTTTTCTTAGTTCAAACAAATAACTTAGGTTGGCTTTGGATGAATAGCCCAATTGATCCAAATATTTTTGATAATTAATATTTACAATCTCGTCCATTCTATTCATTAAACCCGGATTATGTATTAGAGCTTCGTAATGAACATTGAAAGCGCAATAAATCAAGGCTTTACTGAAACGAGGCATAGCATCGCTCTGGTGAGTTGAAGTGAAGCAACGAAGAGTCTTGTTTTGAAGTGATTTCATTGTGTAATAGATTTTCTAATGCATATTGCGGGTTAAATCTCATAGAGTGACATATATCCTGTATTTACATTGGGCAAATTTCTTACTTTAGGCTGTTGAAAATGTTGGCCTCGTATTTGTAAGCCAATAGATCATGACTAACACTATATAACTTAGTAATTGTATGAATAACCCGATTGACAACACAATTCAAGTGAGAAGTGATTTGGAAATTGCCCAAGCAGCCAAAATGCAGCATATTTCTAAAATTGCTCAGCGATTAAATGTTTCGGAAGATGATATTGAAATGTACGGAAAGTACAAGGCTAAATTGCCACTTCATCTGATTGACGAAGCAAAAATACAACAGAATAATCTGGTATTGGTTACTGCGCTTACGCCAACACCGGCAGGAGAAGGAAAAACCACTATTTCGATTGGCCTTACTGAGGGCTTGAATAAAGTGGGTAAGAAAGCAACGGCAGTATTGCGTGAGCCATCATTAGGACCGGTTTTCGGAATTAAAGGAGGTGCAGCAGGTGGTGGTAACGCTCAAGTGGTGCCAATGGAGGATATCAACCTGCATTTTACCGGAGATTTTTCTGCGATCGAAAAGGCCAACAACCTATTGGCTGCATTGATCGATAATAATATTCAGAGTAAAACCCGCAGTTTAAATATTGATCCGCGTACCGTTATTTGGAAGCGTGTGATTGATATGAATGATCGTACATTACGCGATATCGTTGTGGGATTAGGTGGTACGCCAAATGGTATTCCACGTGAGGATGGCTTTAATATTACGGCAGCCTCAGAAATTATGGCCATTCTTTGTATGTCAAATGATATTGCTGACCTTAAGCGTCGCTTAGGTAATATTTTCGTTGGCTTCACCTATGAAAAGAAACCGGTATATGCCCGCGATTTAAATGCTCAGGGTGCCATGGCTTTATTGTTGAAAGATGCTGTTAAGCCTAATCTAGTTCAGACACTTGAAGGTAATCCGGCGATTATTCATGGAGGACCATTTGCTAATATTGCACAAGGAACCAATACGATTATAGCGACTAAGATGGGCTTGTCATTATCTGATTATGTAGTGACCGAAGCTGGTTTTGGTGCTGATCTGGGAGCTGAGAAGTTTTTAAATATTAAATGTGTGGCTGGCGGATTAAAGCCTAAAGCACTTGTAATTGTTGCCACAATTCGCGCATTGCGTCACCACGGTGGTGCATCCAAAGATGAGTTGAACACACCAAGTGTGGATCGAGTAAAAGAAGGATTTGCCAACCTGGCTAAGCATATTGAAAATGCGAAGAAATTTGGCTTAAATCCGGTGGTGTCGATCAATAACTTCATTTCTGATACTGAAGAGGAAGTGTTGTTGGTTCAAGAGCTTTGTCGTGAAATGGGCGTTAAAGCTGTTCCTACCAAAGCATGGGCCATGGGTGGTGAAGGTGCTATGGCATTGGCGCAGGCTGTGGTTGATGAGGTTGAGGCTGGTGATAATAATTTCCAGCAGTTGTATGATCATAACTTAGGTGTGAAAGAGAAGATTGAAACCATTGCCCGTGAAATTTACGGTGCTGATGGTGTTGATTTCTCAAAGCAAGCCTTAACAGAAATTAAAAAGATCGAATCTCTTTCGTTGGATAATCTGCCAATCTGTATGGCGAAGACACAAAAATCCTTCTCTGACAATGAGAAGTTGATTGGCCGACCTAAAGGGTTTACAGTAACAGTACGTGAGTTTGAAATTGCAGCAGGAGCAGGATTTATCATTCCGATTCTTGGCAAGATGATGCGTATGCCTGGTTTGCCTTCTGTACCGGCGTCTGAGGGTATGGATATCGACGAGGATGGAATCATTACCGGTTTGTCGTAACAACGAATACCAAGATATTTCAAGAAAAGAGGCTGTCCAATTGAGGCAGCCTCTTTATTTTTCAGCCCAATGTTAGTAATAGTATTAATTTAAAGCGACGTCGCTTGTATCTTCAATTTCTTCTTTGGCAGTAAGCTCATACCTGACGCCATAGTTGCGCATTATCCGGCGCTTACTGGCATCGTCTTTATCGTATAAATTAAAGTCTAATTCAGCAATAATACGATCTATAACAGCTACAGCTTGTGGCATCTGGTCGCTCACTGCCTCCTGTGAAGCATCCAGGTTTTGGTCGGCTACTGTAATGTCGGCACTTTCCTTTTGGGCTTCATCCAGCTTTAAGCTTAATTCTTCGATCGTAGGATTGCTCATAGCAATATAACCACTAGCAATTGCAGAGGCCTCACCTTTTATCATTAGGGCTGCAATCTCCAGCCATTGACCATCGGATGCTAGTTTAGGGCTCGTTCCACTTTTCGGTAGTTGATAGTAAGGAAATACATCTAATGGTAAATGCTCGCGATAAACACGACGGCGTATACCTTCCCAAATATCGCGAACATAAGTCTGTAAAACACCCATGGCGTTATTTTTCTCACGTACTTCTTTTTGTGCTTCACTTTTTTTAATGGCCAGGTCACCAAGGTTGGCTTCCAAGGGGCTAATAACAGCATTGGCCTGTTCAATTGTTTTATCAGAAATTAATTTCTCGCTGCGCTCGTTAGAGGCAGTGCTGACAGCTTTTTTCAAAAATACCAGCCGGTCAATGGCGGATAAGGGTTTTCTTATTCTTGGCATAAAAGTAATTTTTAGTTAGGCTGAAAAACCAATTAAAGATAATAAAAATATAATACGCGCAACATGGTGGCTTATAAATACAGAAGCATTGCGGTTTAGTCCAAATTATTCGGATGAAATATTAGTCCTGAGTAGATACTTATAGTATTGATTGGTGGGCGTAAGTGGTAGGTGGTTAGATTGTAATGGTTGTTTATGAATAACTGTGTTTAGCATTTTGTGTTCGGTGTTTTGAGTTTAGGGTTTGTCCATATTGTAGCAAGAGTCATCTGAGTAAATTTTAAATAATACTTGTTAACAATCGGACTGTGATTGATAAAAATTGAAGTAATATTCTGCCTTTTGTTTATTTGTAATTATTCTTAATAAATTCTAAATATCTTATTGGGCAATGCTTACAGGGGTGTATATTGAATGGCAGAAAAAAAAACTAACAAAAAGATATACATTTATATTTTGAAGTTTGTTTTGTATTTAATAGGTTTAACATAGCGTTTGGCACGCGTGTAGAATATAATAGTTAAATAATCAAACCTATCTAATATGGCAAATACCACACATCTCGCAAGGTCTTATATCAAGATCAATACCGACAAGGTTTAAGCACAATTAATAATGGTAAAAACAAATTAGGCTCGTAATGCTGCGCTGAATTGTTTTTCAGGTGCTTTTCAATAGTACTACAATACACGTTCTAAAGTTCGAATAAAGATATAATCAATACCCATGCATGGACATTTGCCAAAGGGCAAATACTATTGGTTTAAACACCCCGGCGGAATCACCTTGCAAATGAACCTCCACCGGGGGCACTTAGCCTAACGAGGCGGTGCAAAAATAATTATTTATAAACAATTAAATTCATTTAATCATGAAAAAGAAGTTATTACTAGGTCTTTGTGTAGTAGGCATTTCTTCATTGTTTGCATTTTCTGCACCATCACCATCAAAAGGACTATTAGTCAATTATCACCCAAAATCACTTGATTGTTCCGATCCTCCAATTATGATGTATGAAATTGGACTAATAGGGGTTATGGGTGGCTCCTATAAATATGTCGGTGGACTTTTTTGTTATGAGGTTCCTAATTGATTTTTATCGGGTGTCACTTGCAGTGACACCCTGAACTATAGAAATAATTAATGATATCACCATAGGTGTTGCGTTGATAATTAATGTTTAAAAAATATAAAAGATGAGAGTCTTATTTCGTAACACCTCAGGTTG
>DIYS01000036.1 GCA_002429115.1 Saccharicrinis sp. UBA6048
GTTAAATTGCGGAGAGAGAGGGAACAAAACTTTCTCTCTCTAATATCCTGTAAAATAGCGTTTTTACAAAAATGCCAGATTTGATAGTTACCTAATAGTTACCAAATAATGTCTGGAATTGTCTTTTAACTGTCATAAAAAGTCTTCCACTTTTACTGCAACTCTTCAAATATAAAAATATAACTTTTTTGAACATTAACAAGGCTTAATTTGTGGATTCAGTCGGTATTTCAGATATAGTGCACACAACTTGCTATATGGAATGTAATTTGATATTTTAGAAAATAGTTTAGTAGTACTATTAAAATGCTATTTTTATGTGAAAATAATCAAATTTCACGGAAAGAATCAGTAGGAAGAAAATAAGAAAAATAGCAGAATGAGAAAGGTGAAAATAATTACCAAAGATGATTTGAAATACACTGATTATACATGGAATTCTATTAATAAAGATTATTCTCAGGTTAGTATTCGTCAGAATGGAATGCAATTTAATCGAAAGGAGGGGTATGAAATGTTGTATTTTATAAATTCATTTTGTGAAAAGAATTCAATAACACAAAAGCATTTAGCAACTGAACTAGAAAGAATTATCAGAGAGCTTATTCCCCAAAACCTTTGTACACCGAACAAATAGAAGAATGGTTAAAATCTAACTGGAGCAGTGCCCTATTTATGTAGTAAGTTCTATTTGAGAAAACAAAAAATGAGAATTAATCTTTACTACTATGAAAATAACCAATAAAAGCATTCCAAAAATAATAAAGGAAGTTCCATTGAAGAATGCATTGGCAAGAGAATCATTTAGCAAGGAAAATATTAAAGCTGCTTTTGATAAAACAGAAAAGGAGGTTGTGGAAGAATTACTACTTTATTTATTGAAAAGAAATCCATCAACAAAAGATTACGATTTGATTAATCTTGTTGAATTTGAAGATGAAATTGAAACAGGAAGTTATGTGTATTATTGTGATGTACAAATAGGCAAGTTATTTACTGGTGGGCCTACCAGTTTGTTGAAATCAATACTGAAAATGAAAGACATCTACATTTACTTTATTCCTGACTCTGAGGAAGAATAATTATGTAGTTTCAAATTGTTAAGTTTCTTGGTACGAAATCAATTGATAACAAACAGCCCTGTCCTTAACTTATAAGAGTACAGGGCTCAGGTATATTGTCTGAACTTAACTAATTAACTGCCTCATCCAATGCCTTCCCAGCTTTAAATTTGGCAACTTTCTTTGCAGCAATTTGTAATTCCTTACCCGTTTGTGGGTTTCTTCCCGTACGGGCAGCACGCTCCGATACCGAGAATGTGCCGAATCCAATTAATTGCAAGCTTTCTCCTTTAGCCAAGGATTCTTTGGTTGTATCAACAAAAGCACTTACCATTTTTTCAACATCGGCTTTAGTTAAGCCTGTTTTTTCAGCAATGGCTGAAATTAGTTCTTGTTTATTCATTATGTTATGTTTTTTTAATTGTATGCAAAATAAGAAAAATCCTGGCGTTACAATATTTCAGTGTTATATGCCTACTGAAGCAATTGGATTCTGTCTGGGTTTGGGTGTGAACTATTCGGGTGAATTGCCTCACTGATTGCACAGGTGTATTTCGTATTAATAAAAAGTCTTTGCAATTAGGCTTAGGTTATCTATCTTGAGGCGTAAACCTGAACGTACCACGAATTCTGCCTTTTAATCAGATTTTCGAGCAAAAACAAAAATGAGATGCACGCTTATTAAGGAATTTATGTATGTTAAATGAGGACTTGTGTCAGTTTTCTGGTATCGGTAAAAATCAATATTAACTAAATGATACCAATCGACCGCACAGAAATTGAAGCATGGGGAAAACTATTTGATGCGAAAGGAAATTTCCCTAAGCTCCTTGAAAAATTAATACGAGAAACAGCACCTAAAAATACTTATCTCCAGGTGCCATCAGGCAGTGCTGTATACATGGGTGGCTGGGACGGTATAGTACGATGTGAAGAAGATGCAGAAAGAGTGCCGGGTGGAATATCTCTATGGGAAATTGGAACAAAACGGTGATGAAACCAAAGCGAATAACGATTACAACAAAAGATCCGGCAATAGTCTGGGTTTTAAAAAAAAAGAAGTTATCTATATTGCTATTACAACAAATGTGTGGGCGAATAAAGTCAATTGGGCAAAAAGCAAAGCGGAAGAAGCCATTTGGAAGAATGTCATTGCTTATGATTCAAGAGATATCGCAGCATGGCTTGAAAATTCACCCGTTTCTTGCCGGTGGTTTTCTATCCTAACAAAAAATCATCCTTATGATGGCATTTATACGGCTGATGAATACTGGAAAATGCTTTCAATTGGCCCCAATGGGCAATTCCCCCGGGACTACTTTTTACGAAATCAAACAAAATCAAAAGCCTGTAAATTAATTGAATTACAGGCTTTTAATATTTTTCAACTTTCCATTTTACATCATTTTAGTCCAATTCTCTGGTGAGGCATTAGGTGAATTAAAATTCTATTTAACTTAGTGCTCATCAGGTATAGTGCATATAGCTGTATTACTGAGCTTTAAGGCTATTTGTTTTTATATTATTTTGGGTATTTTTGGTGGATTTTGACCTGCTTTTTGAACATTTTTTAATTTAAGTAAAATCAATCTAATTCAATGATTATGAATGGACAACAAACACTAGGAATTCAGTTCGTTTTAAGAAAACGAAAGGATAGGAAGCAAGGACATGTCTATATCCGCATTACAGTGGATGGTGACAGGTGTAAGTTTTCGCCTCACTTACAACTAGGTACTAAAGAATGGAGTATGCAAATGGGTATGATGAAAGGTAAAACTGCAATAGCTGTTCATAACAATCAAATGCTTGACCAGATTAAGGGAAAATTGATTGGAATTTATCAAAATTTAAGAATCAGAGAGGAGTTTATTGATGCTAAAACAATTAAAGACTGTTACCTTGGGAATAACGAGAAAAAGAACACGCTTCTTAAACTCATTGATTTTCATTATGAATCACAAAAACACATTTAAGTGACAGTACACTAAAATACTATAAGACAACAAAACGCTATTTAATAGCCTTCCTGAAAATTAAAAAGCAAGCTCAGGATATTTACCTTATGAAGATTGATTACAAATTTGTAACGGAGTATGAAGCCTTTCTTCGTTCTTACCAACCGCCTTCCCAAAGCAAAAGGAAGTTGGCACATAATACCGTCATGAAATTAATTTCCAGGTTTAGAACGCTAATTAATTTTGCCATTAAATTAGAATGGATAGAGCACTACCCATTTAATGCCTATAAGCTTTCATACAAGCAAAGCACACGTACCTTTCTGAATATAAAAGAACTTGAAGCAATTGAATCAAGACATTTTTCATTTGAACGATTACAGCTGGCAAAGGATCTGTTTATTTTCTCATGTTATACTGGTTTGTCATTTATTGATATTGTCGAGCTGGAGTAAGATGCCATTGTGAAAGGTATTGACGGTAATCAATGGATAAAGATGAATCGTCATAAAACAGATAATCTGTTGCAAATCCCATTGCTACCAGAAGCTGCCAGGATAGTTGAGAAGTATAAGAATCATCCAATTTCTGAATACAGAGAACGTATTTTTCCGGTACCAACCAATCAGAAGATAAATGCTTACCTGAAAGAAATTGCAGACATCTGCCAGAGTAAAAAGAAGCTAACATTTCACCTTGCACGACATACATTTGCAACTACCGTTACATTAAGTAATGGTGTTCCCATTGAAACGGTTAGTAAGATTCTAGGACACACTAAAATTTCAACCACTCAGATTTATGCCAAAGTAGTTGAGAATAAAATTAGTGAGGGTATAGGGTTGTTGCGAAACAAACTAGCACAAACTAAAAAGAAGGGAAATTCAGACGTAGCATTATAAATCGCATTTTACAACTATTCTTCATTCTAATATTAATGATCATCATTCAACTAATGGTATTTTTGGGGAGCAGGTGAAGCCTCATGATTAAAAGAAAGGGACAGGTTTCACCTGTCCCCGAATAGTTCCCGATTAATAAAAGTAATAACTACTGTATATTTTGATGCATAAAGGTAATTAAATTTTACAATATAACGTATCCGTTATAACTTTTTCCATACTAAAATCTCAATTTGGCTTCATGGTAAATGAGGAGGAATTAATGAAGCTTGGAGAAAAAGTAAGACAGCTCAGAATGGAACGAAAACTGTCTCAGATGCAGCTTGCACATATAGTTGGTAAAGACCAACCTTCCATTAATCGTCTGGAAAAAGGAAATATCAACCCTAGCTATATATATCTACTCGAAATATGCCAAGGTTTAGAAATTAGTCTATCAGAATTATTGGAGGATTTATAATATTTTAAGTTGAAGAGTAAAATGATCTTCCTCGATAAAATATGTCCAGATTCAAAGTTGGTTTTATCTTTTAAGTTCAAATTACTGTAGTATTCCTCAGACAATTAATTCTTCATTGGGAATGGAATTAGTGAGAATGTAGATTTACTAAAAGGTAAATATAAGGAGCTGAGAATTTAAGGATGACATTATATTT
>DIYS01000219.1 GCA_002429115.1 Saccharicrinis sp. UBA6048
TAAAACTCAGATTGAAATAAAAATTTGACGATGTAGATCAATTTTTTATTCAAAGCCCTGATAATTCCGCTTACAAACAGCAATTTTCCTCATGTAGTCGACTCAAAATAACCCGCTATTCCCACAGTAGCTATCGAGGCGCCATATACAATTGAAACTCATTATTTGTTAGCGATCTGAGTTCAAAATTTCACGTCAAACTCAGGTTTATAAAATTACTGTTGTATATTCATTGGTAACTTCACAATAAACTCTACACCATCTTCATGATTGGTGTAATATAATACTCCACCATGCTCTTCAACTAGGTTATAAGCAAGAGAAAGTCCCAAACCAGTACCCTTATTAATTGATTTTGTGGTAAAAAACGGATCAAACATCTTTGAACCTACTTGTTTATCGATTTGTGGTCCATTATTAAAAATTGAAATACAGGCTAATTCGTCATGCCCATCCTTATCTCTGTAGCAACTAATTTTCAAACGTTTATCCACTACATTTGTCAGTACACAAATGGCATTATCTATAATATTCAGCACTACCTGATGAATTTTCTCAGCATAAATACTGACAGGATCATCCAATAGATACTCCTTTTCAATGATAATGTCCGGCGTTATCTTAGATTTAAGAAATAGCAATGTTGATTCAACAATTGATTCCAGATGATGAAGGTTCTTTTTGCTTTTACCACTGTAAGAAAAAGTCATCAATGATGACACAACAAATGCAGCCTGATCAACCCCTTTGTCAATTATTTCATTGCCTTGTTGCAACATTTTAATGCACCCCGTTGTGTCACTCCCATTTAAGTCTTCAATAGCATTCTTTACCAGCAATGATCCTGTTGAAATGAAGTTAAGAGGTGTATTAATTTCATGCGCCACACCAGCAGTTAATACGCCAAGAGAGGCCATCTTCTCCGATTGAATAAGCTGTTGTTGAGTCTTTTTGAGGTATTCATTTACCGACTTAAGTTCTTCAACATGTATATCGAGTCTATTATTATTAAACTCTAATTGTTCTTGTTTTGCTTTTAGCTGTTGTTCAAATTTATAGTTAACCCACTTAAGGTAATAAACAGAGCTATTTATGAATAAATAAATTGAAAGTGCGGCAATCTTATTAAAAATCCAAAATCCTTTTAGAATTGGTACTACACTTAAATTCTCGGGAGCAAGAAATATCAGTATGTTATCAAGGCTAAGCATGAGAATAAAGTAGTATACCATTGACCAGACATACAACTGACGATTTGTTGTAATACGTAGCAAAAGCTGAGGAAAAATGGAAAAAGCCACGATAATATACGAATAGTAGAAAAAGCTCTGATCTTCGACAAAACCATATAATGCAGGAACAATTAAAAACAAAATTGGCGGAGCAAAAATCAGAAGACATTTTGCAAGTGTATGATGCTGTCTTCTGGCTAAGATAAAATGAATAATACACAACAACATCATCCAGAAAAATCGTACGCCTCCAATATTGATAGTCCGATCCTCAATAATCCTTAATACCCACAATAGTATGGATATAGTAACCATAATCAGAAAAAGTGTCGCATTCACCTGATTATTTAATATGGTTGTTCGCTTTATGGTATCGCGGGCATTATCTTCAATGCCGTTAAAAGATATAAGTTGCCAAACTTTATTCCACCAATTCATTCGTCAATTTTAAATAACTGTCAGAAAAAGAGTTAAAGTTTATCCAGATTGTTTTTCCAGGATCAAATTAAGATCTGAGGCGATTAAAGACTATTGCAATTAACATTACCAATTAAAGTACTTCCTAATAACCCCAAGGGCTTAAGACATCTTAATCAACCTAAAAAAATAGCTTCCCTTGCCACAAAGAAACACAAAATATTGCTTAGCACCACTTTCCTACAATTTTTCTCCCTGAAATATATTTCAACTAAGACTCATTCTAAATTATCTAAATATCTACATATTTTTCACTTTATATCTAATTATCTATATATTTTTGCTTTTGGATTACTCCATATAATAGATAAGTCTATTGGGTATAATTCTGGATGATAAACCAACTTTTAGAAAATGAATAAAACCATAACGTATTCCGTGCTTATTACCATTCTGGCACTTCTACTGGTGAATTTTTTTCATTATGAAAAGCCATTGAATCTATCGCAATACGAACTGAAACAAGAGTTTGCAATAAAGCACACAGCATCTGTTGATCATAGCAAGTTTGATATCCTCCAACAGAATTTTAAAACACCGCAGGATGTAACTGAAGCCTGCCTCACATGTCACAACCAACGTCATGAAGAAATTATGCATTCCAGCCATTGGAACTGGGATCGTGTTGACTATGTCGAGGGTAAAGGAATTTCCAAGTTGGGTAAGAAAAATGTGTTAAATAATTTCTGTATTGGTGCCAGTACGAATGAACAGGCTTGTGCCAAATGCCATATAGGTTTTGGAATGTCGCACAATACGTTTGACTTTAACAATGCCCGCAATGTGGATTGTATGGTATGTCACGATAAAAGTGAAGAATACATCAAAGGTACTTCCATGGCAGGATATCCCGATAGAAATGTGAACCTTAACCGAGTTGCTCAAAATGTTGGCCGCCCTGATAAAATCAACTGTGGTGCTTGTCACTTTTATAGTGGTGGTGGCAACAATGTGAAGCATGGCGATCTGGAAGAAGCTTTGTTGGCTTGCGACAGAAATGTAGATGTTCACATGGCCGCCAATGGTATCAACATGGACTGTGTTGATTGTCACTCAGCAGACAAACACCAGATTAAAGGAAAACTATATTCAGTGTCATCAACTAACGTCAACCGCTTACGTTGCGAAGAGTGTCACACTAACAAACCACACCTGGATGATGTATTAAATCGTCACTTCTCGAAAGTATCTTGCCAAACATGTCATATTCCAATTTACGCTAAAGAAAACTCCACAAAGATGGCCTGGCACTGGTCTGAAGCCGGAAAATTGGACGAAAGTGGTAACCCATATCATGAAGAAGACTCATTAGGTAATCATACCTACTTATCTATTAAAGGAGAGTTTGAATGGGCTAAGAATGTTGAACCGGAGTATATGTGGTTTAATGGAAATGCACAGCATTATGCACTTGGCGATACGGTAACTTCAGTGCCTGTGCAAGTGAATAAGTTATTAGGATCAGCCGAAGATGTTCACTCGAAAATATATCCGGTTAAAGTTCACAGAGGTGACCAGATTTATGATCCTAACACTAAAATGCTTATCCAGCCAAAAGTATATGCCGAAGCAAAAGGCGACAGTGCCTATTGGAAAGATTTTGACTGGAAGCTTGCTGCCGAAGCAGGTATGAAAGGTGTGGGACTACCATTCAGCGGTGAGTTTGAATTTATCGAAACTGAAATGTACTGGCCGATTAATCACATGGTGTCACCAGCCGATCAGGCTTTATCGTGCGAAGATTGCCATGTCAGAGAAAATGGCCGTTTAGCAGCGTTAAATGACTTCTACCTTCCTGGTCGGGATAAGAACGACTGGATTGACTTATTGGGTAATATTTTATTGTGGGGTTCTTTGGCCGGTGTATTTATACATGGCCTGGCTCGCCTGATTAATGGATTTAAACGTAAGGAACTGGAATCAAAATAAGATAGAAATGAAACAAGTATATATCTATAAAAAATTTGAACGATTCTGGCACTGGAGCCAGGCGGCGCTAATATTATTTTTAGCATTAACAGGCTTTGAAATTCACGGTTCATTCTCGTTGTTAGGTTTTGAGAAAGCCGTCCTGTTTCACCGTATTGCCTCTTACATGTTGTTGGCGTTAATTGCATTCTCAATATTCTGGCATTTTACAACAGGCGAGTGGAAGCAATATATTCCAACCATCTCGAAACTGAAAGATCAGATACAATATTATACAGTGGGCATCTTTAAAAATGCCCCTCACCCAACCATTAAATCAGCCAATAAAAAGCTGAATCCTCTGCAAGCAATGACTTATCTGGGGTTCAAATTACTAATGGCTCCGGTAATGATATTAACAGGTCTGCTTTATTTATATTACAAAACATTCGATGTTAACGACATTATTGTGGTGAGTGATATTCCATTGGAATGGATTGCCTGGGCACATACACTTGGCGCCTGGTTGTTAATGGCTTTTATAATCGTTCATGTTTACATGACTACAACAGGTCATTCTGTAACAACAAATATTAAAGCGATGATTACAGGTTGGGAGCTGCTGGAAGATGAGGACGAAAACTCAACGGAAAAGAATGAAGGTGATAATCAAAAAGAAGAGAAACAATGAAAGAAGCACCTAAAAAATACATGAATCCCTATTTAGCAGGATTCTTTCTTGGATTTGTGTTACTAACAACCATTTATGTGACCGGACGAGGCTTAGGAGCCAGTGGCGCTATCAAAAGCTTTGTCGTCCAATCGGTAGAAAGCATTGCACCGGAGCACGCAGCAACAACGGATTATTACATCACCCAAAAGCAAAATAATCCGGATGGACCACTCAAGTCATGGTTAGTCTTTGAAGTGATTGGTGTTATTATCGGTGCCTTTTTATCTGCCGTTGTATCCAACAGGGTAACCGTAAAAATCGAAAAAGGCCCGGGGGTTAAAAATACAGTGAGAATAGCAGCTGCTGTATTTGGCGGTGCTCTATTTGGTTTTGGCAGCCAGCTGGCAAGAGGATGTACCAGTGGTGCGGCATTAAGCGGAATGGCTGTTATGTCATTTGGAGGAATTGTAACCATGATGTCAATTTTTGGCATGGCCTACGGACTTGCATGGTTTTTTAGAAAATTATGGATCAATAAAGTAAACTAAGATGGGACCATTAGTACCAGATATAATCAGTAATGAGTTCAATTTTATAATTGCCATTATTGTCGGAATGGGTTTTGGCTTTGCCCTTGAACAAGCCGGATTTGGATCAACCCGTAAACTGGTTGGGTTATTCTACGGTTATGATTTCACCGTATTAAAAGTGTTTTTTACTGCCGGCGTAACGGCAATGGTGGGAATCACCCTTCTCAATCACCTGGGACTCCTTAATGTTGATATCATTTTCATCAACCCTACCTTTTTATGGGCTGCTATAATAGGTGGTGTTATCATGGGTGGAGGTTTTATCATCGGGGGCTTTTGTCCGGGAACAAGCGTTGTTGCAGCTGCCAGTGGTAAAATTGACGGATGGGCCTTTGTATTTGGTGCCGGAATTGGAATTCTTGGCTTCATCGAAGGTTATCCACTAATAAAAGATTTAATGGTAGCCGACAATCTTGGAGATCTTCTGGTGTTTGAGATGATGGGTATTTCACGTGAAGCCTTCGCATTGATTATGATTTTTGTGGCAACAGGCGCATTTGTTGGCGTAACCATCATTGAGAATAAGGTGAACAACAAGGCAACTCAATGGCTTAGAAATGACATATCTAAGTATAGCATTGGTGTGGGTATAGCTGTTGTATTAGTACTTATTACAATCTCAACCCCAACACGTAATGAGTTAATGAATGAACGCATTGATGCTAAAATTGCATCTGGTGAGTGTCAACCACGCCTGATGGAAGGCGATAAACTGGCATTTGAACTAATTCATCAATACTACCAATACAACGTTATTGACATTCGCTCAGCAGAAGAATTTAAGAAATTTCACATTCCAACGGCCATTAATATCCCATTGGAGGAATTACATAAGCAGGAAAACCTGGGCATTATCACACAAAACATCAAAACCAACGTTTTTTACGGAGCTAGTTTTGAACAGTCACAACGGGCATGTTTAGTGGCTAAATACCATGGCAAGGCTGATAATTTTGCATTGACAAACACAGCGGAAGAGTTTAATTCAAACTTTTTTGTAGCCACTAAAGCTGAACCACAAAATAAACTTGAAAACGAAGTTTATTTATTCAGAAAAGATGCCGCCAGGAAACTAAAAGAAATTGGTGAGGCAGTTGCCAACCTTGATAAACCTGTTGCTAAAAAGGCCAAAAGGGTCCAGGGCGGTTGTAGCTAAAGTATAGTTTAAAGCATAAAATAAATGAGCATCAAACACTTTGTTTGGTGCTTTTTTATTTGTCCTGATTCAGGTTTCAGGCCATTATTAGGATTACTTTATGTTGTGTTATTGTATTTTTTTTGAATTAACACTATCTTTTTTGATAACATATTAATATATTTACTAATACAACAACCCAAAAGAAACATCCTATGCTATCTCCTTTCATTAAAGAGGCTACACAAAAAACGCCTTACGTACACTTCGATCCTTCGGAGGGCCTTATAGAAATTAAAGGTAAGGCAACTCCAGAAAATGGTCATGTTCTCTTTGACCCTATGCTAAATTGGCTTGAAGCGTATTCTGATAATCCTTCGGCTAAAACAAATGTTAATATTCATCTTGAGTATTTTAATACGGTCTCATCCAAATTCATTCTTGACATCTTTAAAAAGCTTGATACGCTTTACAGCAAGGATAATGAAACCATCGTACAATGGATTTGTGATAAAGATGATGAAGATATGATTGAGGCCGGAGAAGACTACCAGGCCCTTGTCAATTTTCCAATGCGAATCATTGAAGCGGACTAATTTTCATGCCTGAATTTTTATTGCTATATGTCAAACCTTGATCGGATTAAAGCAATGATATACATAATTAATAGGCTTACTATCCAATCAACTAACTACTTTACTCAAAACTTGCATATTCAATTTTAATCGCTACATTTGTTCGCAAAATTACGAACATGAAAATCAACCACGCGATTAATGACCAACAGAAGCGATTAGCCAGATATGCTAAGGCGCTTGGTCACCCGGTGCGCATCTTCGTATTACAAACCTTAGCAAAGCAGTCGTGTTGCTACAGTGGCGACCTGACTGAGATATTACCTATTGCCAAGTCCACCCTTTCGCAGCATTTAAAAGAACTTAAAGATGCTGGTCTTATACAGGGAGAAATTGAAGCGCCCCGAATTAAGTATTGTATAAATAAAGAAAACTGGAAAGAAGCTAAACATCTTTTCAAGTCATTTCTTGAAATATAAAAATTTTTTAACCCTGATGTTCGTATTTCCACGAACTACGAATATCAAAATAAATAGATCTAATATGGAAATTAAAGTTTTAGGAACAGGATGTGCTAAGTGTAACTCTCTTGAAGAAGTAACCAAGCAAGCTGTAGCAGAAAAAGGTATTGAAGCTACTATTGAAAAAGTAGATGATATCATGCAAATCATGAGTTTCGGCGTAATGACAACACCCGCTTTAGTGATCGATGGTAAGGTAGTTGTTAAAGGCAAAGTGCCATCGGTAAAAGAAATTAAAGAATTACTTTAAAACACTCATTAAATCCCTATTAATTAGACATTATGAACAAATTAATTTATACATTCCTAACAATCGCAGCACTTGCCACAATGAGCAGTTGCAATACTAAAAAGCAAGAGTCAAAAGAATGCCCTCCGGGATGCACAAAATGTGAAACAAGCGTTGCTGTTAAAACTGAAACAAAAGAATGTCCTTCCGGGTGCACAAAATGCGAGTCAGGCACTTCATCCGCTACCAATAATAAGATAGATAATAGCAAAGTAAGTGTTGTATACTTTCATGCTACCAGACGCTGTGCCACATGCGAGGCGGTTGAAGAGGTGACCAAAGAAACTCTTGCTGAACATTACAAAGAGGTCCCTTTCCATTCTATCAACCGTGAAGAAGAAAAAGAATTGGCTAAGAAATACAAAGTTGAATGGCAGACTCTAATGGTTATGAAAGGTGATAAAATGGTAAATATTACAAATGAAGCCTTCATGAATGCGCGCACCAAACCTGAAAAGCTAAAAGCACTTTTACAATCAACCATTGATTCAATGTTGTAGCATGGAAGTATTACAAAATTTATTCGAACAGAGTCAATTACCAATTCTTTCTGCGTTTTTGCTTGGATTGATGACTGCCGTAAGTCCATGTCCGCTGGCTACCAATATCACAGCCATTGGTTTTATCAGTAAAGACATCGAAAGCAAAAAGAAAGTATTTACCAATGGATTAGTTTATACACTCGGACGGGGTGTATCCTATACCCTACTGGGTTTGCTGTTCTTTTTGGGTGCAGGAGAGATTAATATTTCAGGATTTTTCCAGGAATGGGGTGAAAAGCTATTAGGGCCAATAATGATTATCATTGGTTTATTTATGATCGGCGTATTGAAATTCAATATTCCGGGCATGAGCTACCTGACCGACAAAATGGAAAAACAAGCGCGAAACGGTTTCTGGGGTGCATTTTTACTTGGAATCGTATTTGCTTTGGCTTTTTGTCCTTATAGCGGTGTATTATACTTTGGTATGCTCATCCCAATGACAATTACAAGTGTCAGCGGCTTATACTTACCAATGGTTTTTGCGATTGCTACGGGAATACCTGTTATCATTTTCGCTTGGTTAATCGCCTTTAGTGTTGGTTCACTTGGCAACGTTTATAATAAAATGAAGGCTTTTGAATTTTGGTTCCGACGCGTAATAGCCATCCTGTTTATTGGTATTGGCGTTTACTTTGTCTACACTTTACTTTTTTAATCCTTCAATTGCTTAATAAGCTATAATCAGAATGGAACAAAGAAAAAAAATAAAGCTACTGGTAGTATTAGGAATTGGTATTCCTGCTATCATTGCATTATACTGGTGGCTACAACCGATTATAGATCATTTTACTTATAATCTTCTCCCTCTTAAACCTGAAACCCATTTAGGCGAAGCCATTAACTTCTTCTTTTATGATACCATTAAAATAGTTATACTGCTATTTTTAATCAGTTCATTAATGGGAGTTGTCAATGTGTATTTTCCTGTTGAGCGCTTAAGAGTCTACCTGACTACAAAGAAGATGTATGGGCTACAATACTTTCTTGCTTCATTTTTTGGAGCAGTTACACCTTTTTGCTCCTGCTCTTCTATCCCGTTATTTATTGGATTTGTTCAGGGAGGAATCCCATTAGGCGTTACCTTTGCTTACCTCATAACATCACCACTTGTTAATGAGGTAGCTGTGGCCATGTTTTTAGGATTGTTTGGATGGAAAGCCACCTTAATATATGCCGGAAGTGGCATATTACTTGGCATGATCGGCGGATATATACTGGGGAAATTAAAACTGGACAAATACCTCAGCGATTGGGTGAAACAAATTCAGGATAACGCACAATCTGATGCAAATACCTGGGAGGAAGAAAACACGCCCTTTATCGACCGCTTACCAAGCATTATTGCTGATGGATGGGGTATCGTTCGAAAAGTGTTGCTCTACGTCATCGTTGGTATTGCCATTGGGGCAGCAATGCACGGTTATGTTCCTGAGAACTTCTTTACCGAGTACTTATCTGAAGACAAATGGTATGCGATCCCACTGGCCGTTATTTTAGCGGTTCCGATGTATGCCAATGCAGCTGGCATTGTGCCGGTTATCCAGGTATTTGTTGCCAAAGGAGTACCACTAGGTACGGCAATTGCATTTATGATGTCAGTTGTTGGCTTATCTTTGCCTGAAGCAACATTACTTAAGAAGGTAATGCAATGGAAGTTAATTGGTATTTTCTTCGGAACAATAACCCTTTTTATTATTGCACTTGGTTATTTGTTTAATGTAATACTGTAATTACCAACTACATTATAAAGGATTATATAACAATCCCCTGATGGTTTTTCCATTGGGGGATTTTCTTTTTAAAGCTCTAGCGTTCGATAGTAAAAACATCATTGTCTTTCACCATGACTGTCTTTTCAAAAACAGCCTTTGCCTCTTCCTCCAATGGTTTTAAATCCCGATAGCGGCTGGAGAAGTGTCCCAATAATAATTTACCTACATTGGCATCACGTGCAATGGTTGCTGCCTGTTTTGCAGTGGTATGACTGGTTGATTTTGCCAGATCTTTTAGTTCGTGACCAAAGGTAGCTTCATGATACAACAAATCAACTCCCTCTATCACTGGAATAATTCTGCGAAGATATCGGGTATCAGAACAAAAAGCATACGATGCTGGTCTGGGCGCGGGTATGATTAATTCTTCTTCCGGCACCATTTTACCATCTTCTCCAATAAAAGGATGCCCTTCTTTTAAAGCAACAATCTCACGAACCTGTAGTTGATATTTGTGAATCGCTTCCTTTCTTACATTCGGCTGCTTGGGCTTTTCCTTGAACAGAAATCCACAGGTAGGAACCCTATGTGACAACGGAAAAGATTCAACGGTTACCTTTTTATCTTCATAGATGATTTTCGGCCCATCGAAAGTCAGGTTGTGAAACACAATTTGATAAGGTAAGTCGGAGCAAAAATAGTTGAGATGTGGTTCGAATAAACCTTTTAAATCTTCATGCGCATGAATATGAAGTGCACTTCTTCTGCCCAAAAGCCCGAAGGTAGATATTAATCCCATCAGACCAAAAATATGGTCGCCATGCAGATGAGATAAAAATATATGGTTGATTTTAGAAAAATTGACTTTGTTTTTACGCAGTTGCATTTGCGTACCTTCGCCACAATCAATCAAAAAAAACGCTCAGA
>DIYS01000012.1 GCA_002429115.1 Saccharicrinis sp. UBA6048
CTGATTTGGTGAGGGTTGGTGGGGTGAGTTTATTTGAGACAAAAAGCAAAGGGCTCTTCACTGAGCCCTCCTATTCGATCGATTTATCTTTTCCTAGATTCGAACATCATATCGGTCTGAACCTTCACCACCCCATAATTTTTCAATATCACGCGTATCAAATTGCCAGCTAACCGAAATATGAAACATCTGTGTCTTTCCATAGCGTGAATAATCATTTAAAGGATTATCACCTTTTTTAAAATCACTATTCAAAAAATCATCGAGGTAATATTTAAATTTCAAGTTTAAACCACGAGGAAATTGTATTCCGGCAAAAACAGAAGGCACAAATAGGTTGGTACGATCACTGAACCACTCCGAAGTCTTGTGCTTATCGCCATCCATCCAGTACTTGTACTTATAATGAAAAAGCAGCTCATACTCCCCTCCACCATACAAATAAAAATGATCTTTAAAAGACCCTAGCTTCAAAGCCAAAGGTAATCCCAAGGTATAAGATCGATGCTTTTCTTTTTCAACACCTAAGTCAAGTGCATCATCCTCAGTAATGAAACCGATATTTCGAATTGCCAAACCTGAGAAAATACCAACTGAATTCCCTAAATCCAAATGCACATATTGTCCTATATGAAAAAATGCGGTAAAGCGAAGGTTATTACTCACACTCTCTAACTGCCCTCCACCTATAGGAGCCTGCTCAACATCGGCCCAGCCAAAAATCATTTCACCACTGGTAACAGTATAAACATCTCGTTGTGCATTTACTGTCGCCAAAGAAAAAATCAGCATGCAAAAAACAAATAGCTTTCTCATTATAATTTAATTAGGTTATAACTGTACTTTAAACAAATATGTGTAAGATACGTTCAAAATTTTATACAAAAAAGAGGTGCTCCACGGAACACCTCTTGAATATTATTATCTATTTACAACTTAATCTTCGGTAGCTGCCTCTTCAGTCTCTTCTTCATCAACTGCATTCGGGTCAATCATCTCTTTTTCCAACAATAGATTATACCAAGTCAGTACTTTTTTGATATCAGATACATACACTCTATCTTTATCATATTCAGGCAAGATAGACTCAAAATATCCTTTCAGCTCATTACCCGAACTCTTAGGATTAATTGCCTCTCCTCCATTTTCTTTTTCATAGATTGCTTTGAATACATCCGATAGTTTTACATCTTCTTCTTCAGTATATATTGATATATCTTCAAGGGCACTGATACGTGATGTAGCATAAGCAGGCATCCGCTTACCATCAATAAGAGACTCTACAATAATTGAATTCTTAGCCTGAGACACCAACTTGAATAATCCTCTCTGTCCTGATATTGCTAATATTCCTTTTAACATTTTGTAAGTTTTAAGATTTTGTGCAAAAATAAAATTAAACCTACTTTAAGCAAAGAAAAAACAAACTTGTATCAATTTATTTAATCCCTCGCTCCTTTTTAATTTGATCGTATGCCTCGTTTATTTTCTTAATTTTCTCCTCAGCACTTTGACGGATATCGTCTCCAAGATGAGCTACTTTATCCGGATGATAACGTAAAGCTAACTTCTTATAGGCTTTTTTAATGTCTTCATTTGAAGCGTTTGCATCCACCTCCAGAATTTTATAAGCCGAAGATGCATCTTTGATAAACATCGCTTTTACGGATTCGTAATCATCACTTGAAATTCCTAAGCCTACAGCTATATTTTTAATCATCATTATTTCCTCACGAGAAATATGACCATCTGCCAGTGCTAAGCCAAATAGCAATTGCAATAGCTGCAACTTAGATGAATAGTTAATATTTACGCGTGCCTGATGAACCACCTCCTGTACCGGAATCTGTTGCTTTAAAATATCGCGCAACATCAACAATGCTTTTTGAGCTTCATGCTCACCAAAAGTTGCATTCAGGCTCCTCTTAATATAGTCGAGCTCTGATCTGACAACCTTACCGTCGGCTTTCATTACAGCAGCTATTAGAACCAGCAGAGTCGCCAAAAATCCGCTTCTAGCTTGCTGGCTAGACCCCTTACGCTGCCCATTAACAAACGATGTTTGCTCTTCGGTGAGATGACCAAAAACAAGCCCCATGATTGCCCCAATCGGTCCCATTGTCCACCATCCCAATCCAGCTCCTATCAACGATCCTAAAAACCCCATTATATACTATTTAATATTTTTAATACTTGTGGAATAACCAATGTTTCGCCATCGCACACAACAACATAACTAGCTAATGTCACTTTCTTTTCATCACTCCACTGATTACTTATCCGTGCCAATACCTGTTCATCAGTCTGCTTATCTCGTTTCTTAACGCGAGCAATACGAACATCAACCGGTGCAGTCACTAGAATATTTTTGTCAAACTTTTTGTACGAACCATTTTCGAACAATATTGCTGCTTCCTGAAACACCAACTCCCCCTTATCTTTGCACCATTCATTGAAGTGATGACTAACAGCCGGATGAACAATGGCGTTTAACTGAGAAAGCAGATTCTCATCATTAAAAACCAACTTGGCAACATAAGGCTTATTCAAGCCGTTATCGTCATATGCCGATTCTCCTAAAAGTGATATAATCTGATCACGAAGCTTGCTATTATTATTCATCAAATCCTTAGCTTCGGTATCAGCAAAATAAACCGAATACCCCAATGCCATTAATAATTTAGCCACTGTTGTTTTTCCGCTTCCTATCCCTCCAGCTAAACCAATTCTTTTCTGCATTAATCCTTCTTTTCTAATAAGTACTCCACAAAGATAGGCTGATACGTCATATTATGAATATCATCCGGATATTCATCCAGTCGCACTTTTAATCGCCTTGGCAGATTGTCTATTTCAATGGTTGAAAAGTCGATTGTCGCCTTGAAATCTCCCTGCTCATAAAGCGGACGACTCAATCCAATATGATACATCACCTGCACATCAGATGGGAACGACTTTAAAACCAAGCTATCAGGCAGATTAAGTGCATCAATCGCCACTTTCGTTCTCGCCTCTGTAAACGGTTCAACAGGTATGGTCACCACCACACGCTTTTGATCGACAGCCACTCCTTCTATTTCTTCGAGCTGAACATTCCGAACCAAGGTATCGGCCACTTCTTCATACACAAGATTAACCGTTTGTATTGATTTGAGTGTATCAACCTTATCAGCCGGGCCAGAAATTAAAACCGAATCCGGAGAAACACTCATATCACCGGATAACTGACATTGTTGATTTAAAGTAAGATCAGCTGAAATGATTACAGGGACTTTTTTGGACTTTTTGTCGATAAGGGGTACGAATAAAGTATCAGGTGAGATATTGAGCAACTCAATACCGACTGCCAATCGTCCTTCAATAAATTTAAAGTAATCATCAGTATTCAGATAAGCTCCCTGAACACCATCGACAGTCACTCGCCTTAGATTGGAAATTTCGATGGACTGGGCGCTAAATTGCTGACGTAAATGATAAGGAAGAATTTTGAAGCCACCGCCCCTTATGCGAATTTCCAAATCGCGTTTTAAACTACCATTAACCAGTTCCTGATCATCATCATTAATAAATCTAACCGGATACGACACCTCGGTGGTATAATCGTCTTTCTGGAGAGCATTTAAGATCCAGAAGCAGGTAGATAAAAACAAGAAAACCAGGAAAATTAACGCGTTTCCTCCTTCGCGAATTTCCCTGGCTTTATCTTTTATAAAATGATTGTATTTTGTAACAAGTGCCTTTATGCTTTTCATATATTATCGATCAGAATAACACAAAAATAGTTATTCTTTATAAAAAAAGCGGCTCTCAGGCCATTACTTGTTGGCAGCTACATCTGTCATGTCCATAACAATGGCTGACTTATCCATTTTAACTTTAACGTTGTCAGCAATCTCCACAGTAACATACTGATCTTTTACCTCAGCAACTTTACCATAAATTCCTCCTGTTGTAATCACCTTATCTCCTTTTTTTAAGGCCTCGCGATATTTCTTCAGCTCTTTCTGACGCTTCATTTGCGGACGAATCATAAA
>DIYS01000223.1 GCA_002429115.1 Saccharicrinis sp. UBA6048
ACTGGTGTTTGAGACCAGCGCGTCTACCAATTCCGCCATCTGGGCAACATTTTAAAGAACTTTTTTCTTTAGCGCTGCAAAGATAAGTCAAATCCTTTGTTGTGCAAGTAAAATTCTCAAAATGTTTTTAAATATTTTAAGCTTCTTCTTTAAGTAGCTCTTTCTTAGAATCTATCTTTTTGGTGACATAGCCATAAATAATTAAAGAGATGGCCGAAACCATTGCTACACCTACGAAGAAGAACCAGATATAATGGGCTTTATCGTAAGCGGTCAGTTTCTCAGCTTCAGTTAATGTGACTGGGTCCGGGCAGTATTTTTCCAATAAGAAACCTGATGAAACAAAGCCAAGCAATGATGAGATAAAAGAATGCAAGTGGCTAAATCCAAGGTATAGGCCTTCTTCACCTTTAGGAGCCTGCAGCGAGAAATACTCGAGGAAGCGAGGGGAGATAAATGATTCTGCCAATCCCTAGAAAGCAATACCAACAATCATCATAAATGCTACAGGGTGCATATTGATGAAGCCCATTGTTTCACCGCCGATCATATTACCGGCAGCCATAGCAAAAGCAGACACAGGCATGATAAACATCCCGATGGTCATTGAGTAAAGAGCTGATCGTTTTCTGAACCACGCTGTGATTAATCCTACAGTTGTAAATACAACAAGCGGGTTAACATTGGCGTACCACGATGGAGATGCTCCTTCACCAGCCATACGCAATACGTATTTTGGCATGGTGGCATACAACTGGTGCTGTACCATCCAGAATCCGGTGATGATCAATATAAGGGTGATCAAACGGGCGTTTCCCAATACCTTTACAAACGCATGCCAGATTTCGCGGATTGATTTGCCTTCGCCACTGCGAACGCTTGGTCGGAAGAAAAAGATGATGGCGATTAATGCCAATAAGGTCATTCCGGCAGAGAAATAGGAGATGTTGATCAGTCCAACATTACCCATTGCTTCGCGCAGTGGTTTCACAATCGTTTTACCTGAGAAGGAACCAATATTTACAATGGTATAGAAGATGGAAAATCCTGTAGCCCTGTATTTTTCAGATGTTTCCTTGGCTACTGTACCAGTAATTACCGACTTAATAAAACTACCTCCAATAATGATCAATGCCATAATAGGCAGGATGATATACTTGGAGCCTGATTCTTTCAAGCCTGTAAATTCAGTTGTAACACCGTATTTGGCCAATCCTGATCCTTCGAGCAAGGTTGGTAGAACACCTAATCCGGCATAGCCAATTGATAATAGTCCAAATGCTACTATGAGGGAAGTTTTAAAACCAACTTTATCAGCATAAGCACCGGTAAAGGTTGGCAGGAAATACAGCAAAGCACTAAATGTACCTGCAATAGTTGCGGCTTCAATATCGGTGAAAGCCAGAATTCGTGATAAATACAAGGTGATTACTATAAATACACCATAGTAGGCTGCACGTTCAAGTAATTCAGCAAAGTTAGCTACCCAAAAGGCTTGACTAAATCGCTTAAAAAATGAAACTTTCTCTTCCATACGAATTTATTTCTTATTAATCTTTAATTTGATAGCAGGCCAGGCAAAGCAGCAAAAATAGATACTTTCTGAGAATAATAGTAAAACTTTCATCATGTATATGCACATGTGTTACTATTTTGCATAGGTATGGGAGGATGATTAAGATTTAATTATAACGATAAACTCACTTTAATTATTTTTGTTGATACAACAATTACACATGATACATCCGACGAGAGGCATTGTGCTGAATCATATCAAATACAAAGAAACCAGTATAATTGTAAATATTTATACCTTGGCCTTTGGCCGTCAAAGCTACCTGGTTAATAAAGTTCGTACAAAGCGTAACCAGGGCAACGCAATTTTATTGCAGCCAATGACTTTGCTTGATATGAATGTGTATCATCGTCCGAAATCAGATATTCAGCGAATCAAAGATTTTAAAGTGGCCCATCCATTGTGTAGCATTCCTTTTAAACAAGAGAAGAGGGCAATGGCATTTTTTCTAACCGAACTGATGAGTAAGGTGCTGCGCGAAGAAGAAGAGAATCGAAATTTATTTGATTTCCTGTATCATGGGATAGAGGTATTTGATACAGGCGTGGATGGAATCTATAATTTTCATTTATTCTTTTTGTTTCAATTAACACGTTTTTTGGGGTTTGGACCCGAAGTAAACCACAATGAAGCATCGTATTTTGACTTATTAAATGGCTACTTCGTGAATGACGAACCTTCACATGGCTTTTGCCTGAAAGGACAGAGATTGATTAACTGGAGTCGTTTATTTACGCTCACGATTGACAACCTTAAAGAGTTGAACTTAAGCGGTAATGATCGGTATCAGTTATTGAAGGATATTCTTGAATATTACCAACTACATATTGATGGAATGGGAGAACTGAAATCATTAGATATTGTCCATCAGTTATTTCACGATTCATAATGGTCGTGGACACAAATCGTTCATTTGTCAAATATTTACGCATGTTAACTGCATAAAAAGGGCACTTCCACAAAAGCTGTCGCATTTTAAAAAGTTAATGAGTAAATTGGGTATACTAATACTAAGCCTATTACCTGAATAAATAATGAAAATCACTTCAAAATTCCATAATCTAGAGTCCAGCTTTATCACCAGGATTAATCCGTTGATAGAGGAATTCAATGCTATTAATCTCGCTGAAGGTTTTACTGGATTTCACTGTTCACCTAAATTGATTGAACTGGTCGAAAAGCATCTGCGCGAGGGCTTAAATCAATTTTCTTCTTCTTTTGGAGAAATCAGTTTGAGACAAAAACTAGCGGATAAAATTCAATCACTATACGATCGTTGTTATAATCCCGAAACTGAGATAACCATTACTGCCGGGGTTGCTCAGGCGGTTTATACAGCCATTGGAGCACTCGTAAAAGAAGGGGATGAGGTCATTGTATTGGAGCCAGCCAATGAATATTATACACCAGCCATTGAGATGAATGGAGGGCAGGTGGTGACTGTACCAATGAGCGGCCCGAATTACCACATTGAATGGGAGATGGTGCAGCAGCGAATAAGCTCCAAAACACGAATGATTATTATTAATTCACCACATGCGCCAACAGGGTGGGCTATGAGTGAAATTGATATGATTCGCCTGCAAAAAATGATTAATGGAACTAAGATTATCATCCTCAGTGAAGAAACATTCGAGCATATCCTGTTCGACGGGCACTTACACCAAAGTATCGCCTGTTTTCCAAAGCTTGCCGAGCAGAGTGTGCTGGTGGCATCGTTTGGTGAAGCCTACGATGTAACAGGTTGGCAGGTGGGTTACTGTGTAGCACCTGAAGAAATAACTAAGGAATTCAGGCAGGTACATGAGGCGATGGTCTACAGTGTTAATTCTCCTTTTCAATTGGCTTTGGCTGATTTTCTTGAGGATAAAGACGAGTATAAAAAGCTGGCCACCTTTTACCAGTCGCTGCGCGATAAATTCCGCAAGATGATGAGTGCATCGCGATTTAAAGCCATGGATTGTTTTGGTACATTTTTCCAACTGTTTGACTATAGCAGGATTTGTGAAGATAAAGACAAAGATTTTGTAATTCGCTTAATAAAAGAAGTTGGAGTGGCCACAATGCCGATTTCTGCATTTGTAAAGGAACGAAATGGTCGACATCAATTGCGCATGAATTTTGCTAAACCTGATGAGGTGTTGGAAGAAGCTGCCAGACGACTTTCATCACTTTGATGTTTGTTCTTTTCAACGAAAGGATTTGCTCCATGGAAAATCATCTATACAGAATTTGTCGGCAGCAGAGAATGTGCAAGAGCAAGGGAAAAAGAACATACAACACCCAACGAAAGACGATTCATAAGGAATCTGCTAAAAGAAGAATAAAACTCTTTTTATAGTATTCATATTTCATTACTTTTGCTTCCTCAATTTTGGTCCCGTAGTTCAACGGATAGAATAGCGGTTTCCTAAACCGTAGATATGGGTTCGATTCCCGTCGGGACTACCGATAAAAAATATAAGTCTCTGTAAACTAAATATTTGCAGGGGTTTGATTTTGTTCTGTTGTCGGTTTTGTGCCGATTATTATCATTTTGCCGCTTTTTGTTGTCGTTTAGGGTTCTGATTGCTCCGGGGTGGTGATGATGGTTTTTGAAGAGAGATAGATTAAGAACAACAAAGGCCACCCGTTTACATTGGATAGCCTTTTGATGTTGTTTTATGAACTGAATTACTTCTTAAGCTCTCTTAGCTTATCTAATAAGTGCATATCTTCTAAAAACAACCCTGACAATTCGCTTAATATGGTTGCAATACCTCCAATTGCTAAGCCTGTTTCGCCTTTTGGTCTATGGCCTGTGTTTTCTTCGTGCTCAGCCAGTAACTCAATACTTGTTATCAAATTAGTCATTAATGAACCTAGGTGGTCATAGCTCTTAATGTAAAGAGGCGCAAATAGTTCACCGTGTTTGTTGGTTTCTAAAAATCTTGGCTGCAAGTTCTTTAAATCGTTCATAATCTTTGTGTTTTTAGGAATAAATAGAAAGTGCCCCGGTGTTAGGTGTCCTACGGCCACAAAGTGAACCGCCGGGGGCTTTCGCCGCATCCGCACCATGCCGGGGCAATTACTTAATATCTTAGTCATGACTTTGTGTTTTTAGGAGCTACAAACGTAAATGATTTAAACGGATTTTCAAAAGGCTTATAATACCGTTTAAACAAAAAAAGTCAGACCCGAAAGCCTGACCCTAGCCCTCTGGCGGCTTTCGCCCCCTGAGGATTGCACACCGAGACGGCCGAAGCCGAACACTGGGAAATGCAAAATATAAACATTCAATACAAATATACTACTTATAGCCAGTCAAACAACTTAAAACAAACCGCTTAAATTGCTTCATTTGCTCCGGTGTGTCATATACCTTACTTTGGTACTCAATGCGGTAAACATTCGCCCAAAATGACGTATTAAGGTCTAATTCATCTATCCCCAATAAGTCGGAATATTCAACGCCGGACAACTCATAACATACTCTTACCATGATTCTACTTGTTTGAGGTTACTAACTCCTTTAATTCTTTTCGGGCGTTGGTAGCCAAATAGCGGTTAAAAGTGCGTTGACAGATGAAAAAAACCGGAGCAATGTAATTTTTATAAATAAATACATCGGTTGCCCCGCTTGGCTTATGTGCCAAATACACATTTTGCACCTGTATTATTTTCTTTAAATGGTTAATCCTGTTATATCCCATCTTTGGCCGCCTTTAGTTGCTTATTTCGTTTCTTTTGGCCTTTTCGCCGTGGGTCGTTCTCTCTGTTCTTAAAATCCCGTGTATGCTTTAGGTAGTTATACACCGTTGTACGGGAAACGGTCAGGCGTTTAGTTATCTCAACATAGGTAAAACCCAATTGATACAACTTTAGGGCTTCATATTTCAACGCCTCCGGTTCTCTCTTTTCTTTCCATTTGCCCCGGCTCATATAGCCCTGTACAGTTCTAAAGGAAACATCTAATAGTTTCGCAATCTCTTTACTGTTTAAGCCCATCATGTAAAACCTGTATGCCTCCTGTTCTCTTGTTACTGTTTCGTTGCGTACTTTTGAACTCATATTCTAAATAATGATACTAAAATGATACTTAAATTAAAATTTCATTAGTCACTAGCTAAGTATGTGTAAAGGGTCTGATTTGCGTACTTTGCTGAACCCTAAAACTTACTGTACCCCCTATGCGTAATCTATGCGATTAAAGCACATTGTTTAGAGAAAAACGCCTATAAATAGAGGGTTTCCGGTGGTTTTGATGAGGTGTAGGGCTGCAATGCTTAGTATTACCGCTAGTCATTACGTACTTTGCTGAACTACTGATGTATAAGGTGTGAAAACTGTAATTTTAAAGGCTAAAGGTGTATGTTTTTTTCACAAAACACCCTTATTGATTGATATTCAGTACTATGAAAATATCATTTTAAACCTTGAACTATATGTACTTACAGCCCATACACCTACAAATACCACCTAACAAGCTACCATAAAGCTATTTGCTTAGGCTCATAACCGGGGATAACTTTCAAATATCGCTTATCTTCCAATGCCTGTAAGTCCTCACGTAACCGCCTGATATAGCGAGTTAAAAGCAATCTCTTTTCGGTCTTATCCTCCAACTCTGCTTTAAGTGCGTATTCTTTTCTAACATCGGCCTGACTTACTCCATAGCCGCCAGTCTTGCGGATGGTGGGCAATACCTCGGATGTAACCCAACGCTTAAAACGTTTAGCGGCTTTTAGGTTGCTACTAAAAATCAATGAGTAAAGTCCCGATTCATTAATTAGTTTCATTTGTCTTTGTTGACCTGACCCGTCCACTAGACGGGTTTGCATATCTTCATTATCAACATTTTTTCTTAAAGCTTGGTCGGTGTCACTATAACCTAAAGCTTTTGCAACGTCCATGCCGACAAAGTAAATATTGCCGTTCTCATCGCTTACGGTTCTCAATTGTGTACCGTCAAAGTCAAAATTCATTAATTCGTTATTCATCATTTTAGTTTTTAGTTATTTGAAATTAGTTCTTTATATCGTTGGGTTAATTCGCTGAATGCAAAGTGTTTTTGCACCTCTGTAACTTCGTTATAATTGGCTTTAGGTGGTAGTAAATAGTCTTTTGCCTTGCTTTGGGTTGTGTTAAACTTCTTTGCGTTTAGGTTTCCGTAATGCTTACTTATCACCTCGTAAAAGTCAGGGTATGAACTACTAGCCACCGCTTTAATTTTTCGTTCAAAACATCGGGGATTAGCAATATTGAACACATTCTTTGATAACTCTTTTGTCCATACTAACAGGGCTTTATATAGCTTTGCCTTTGTTGTTCCTTGTGCTTTATGTACACCATGTTTAGCCCATACATTAGCCACATTTACACAGGCCACCGCCCAACAGTGGTTAATAGCCTCATTATGTGCCATTCCTACACCGATGTAATAAAAGTAATGGTGTACTTTCACTTCCTTTAGGCATTCATCTACGAATTGTCTTTTTGCTTGTTGTTCGCTCATTATTAATTAGTTTAAAGTCTTTTTGTTGCTTTTTATATTTCTCTGATTATTGTATAACACTTATGGTTCAAAGTGTTACCGGGCTTTATTACTCCGGCTTCAATCAATCTTTTTAAACTGCTTTCTACCTCTTGC
Organism: Saccharicrinis sp. UBA6048; assembly: GCA_002429115.1. GTDB lineage: Bacteria > Bacteroidota > Bacteroidia > Bacteroidales > Marinilabiliaceae > Carboxylicivirga. The sequence continues at coordinate 7,206 of DIYS01000223.1, forward strand.
CTTATGGTGGCCGCTATCTCTACATCTAAGGAATGACAGGGGCTAACGCGTTTTTCTTTCTTCCTGTGCTGTATATCCCGCACCACCTTATAAATTATCTCATCCATGTTTGTTATTTACCTGTTCAACCAGTCTAATAAACTCCTTTGCCCTTATGGAGGTGAGGGCAATAACACCCACTCCCGGCACATTCCTAACCCGTACTTTTGCAACCTTTTGCCGTTGTTTATGGGTCATTGGCTTTAGCTCTTTAGCGGTGGTTCTCTTGACCGTTCCCGTCTTGGTGGTGATAGTAATTTTAATTTCATGTGTTAAAATTTCGTTTTTAATTATTGCTAATTGCTTAGTTTCCTTTTCGGCTTGTTTTCTCCGGTTCGTTCTCCGGGTGTTGTTGCTTGAAACATTGCGGCAAGCTTTCGCCTTTTTGCCGTATAGTTTTTCAGAACAAAAGCGGCTGTTTTTTCTTTGGTGTGATATATCCCGGCCACAGGTTAAACAGGTACGCAATTTTTGAGGTGTTCCCGGTGTGGGTTTTTCCTTCTGTTTTTCTGTTTTTTCAAACCTGTTCTTTTGATGAGGTGGGAGGTGATGAAATCCCCCTATATTTATATCGGGAGAACATCCCCTTTTTTCCGCTGCAATATCATTGTGCAGTTTGGGGAGAACATCCCCTTTTTTGTGCTGCCAATCGGTTAGTTTTTGCAATAGTTCAAAAGTGCGTTTTTTCACTTCCTCAAATAGTCCGGTTGGGTTGCATTTCTCTACCAGTTGCCTATATCTCAATCGAGCTTTATATCGCTTCTTAAAATTGAGTTCCTCCCAGTACATCGGATTTTCAAACCGGGTAAGGGTTAATAACTCTTTTGGGGTCAGGTTGTTTTTATTCAGTGACTTATCAATAAATACTATCTCACTAATCAAGTTGTAAAGCACCTCACCAAGTTTTAAGGCCGTTCGGTGTTGGGCTAAATCATGGAGTGTTAAGGGTTTCCGGCTTTCCTTAATGCCGTATTGCTCTAAAAATCTTGTTTTCTTTACTCTTAGTTCAATGCGTAACAGTCTATTGTTGAGGTTTCCGGCACTTTTCCCCTTGTCGTACAGCTTAATATCATACTCACCAAAAGAGGCTATTTTTCCAATTCTCGAAGCCTCCATTTTTAAATTTACAAACCGCTTTGTTGGTAGGCTTATAACTGACCTTAAAAACTTCTTTACCGTAGTATCAGCGGGCAACAGGATGTTAACACCGTACTCAAAGTTTCGTATTATTGATTGACCGGGGATAACATCGTAACGCCTTTGCATCTCTGACACTACCGCCCGAAAATCATTAATAGTAAACTGGTTTGCGTTGTGTTTGCCATCGTTAAAGTACTGGTGAAAGCTCCCCATAATAGTACAGTGTTTCACCTCTTTGCACTTGTCGGATGGTGTAACCCTAAAGGTCAGGTTCTTAACTTCCGCCTCTCTTTTTCTGTTCAACACCTCACCCGTCCGCTCATCAACTGTAAGCGGAAAGCTTAACCGCTCATTATTCAGCCAATGGAGGTAAAAAGTACCTTGACAGTCTATTTTTAAATAGTCGTACATTGAATCAGTGGGGAATTATTGAAATGCTTATATTTGCTCTTGACGGTTGCCGTCAAAACTTATTGAACAACATTAAAAGGGTGTGCAACGGCATACCCTTTTTTAATTGTCAACTAGCGTACTAAGCCCGTTTTCTAGGGTGTTACAAAGATTTTTAATTGTTGTGTGGCGGTCGCCGTTTGCTATTAATGCACATTGATTGATAGCCATAACCCGGTAGTAATTGGCGCACTCAATACGCCTATCATCCTGCTTTATGTTGTATTCTGATAGGTTAATACGTACTAAATCAATAGCTTTTTGTTTGTCCGGTTGGCTTATATACTGCCATTCGGCAAGCTCATCAATGCAGTTTTTAAACAGCGTGGTTAATTGGTGGGTGTTGCTCATCGGTTAGCCCTCCCGCTCTTAATTTCCGTTAGTGAGCTTTCAACCTCTGAACGCTTGAAGTAAACACGGTTAGCAATCTTATAGGCTTTCAATATGCCTTTTTTTGTCCAGTCATTTACTGATACTAAGGAAATGCCGAACATATCCGCAATCTGTTTGCGTGTTATGTAATCTGTGGGGTCGTTTTGGTTCGTTAATTGGCTTTGTAGTCTTTGAACTTCATTTGTTAAGCCATCGAGCTTATTAATAAGCGTTGAAGCGTCTAAATCTTGAATCTGAACAGTTTTTGTTATCATCCTTGCATGTATTTAAAAGTACACCGCAAAGATGCTTTTAGGCTTCCTGTCTATCTTTACACACTTTCTACATTATAGAAAGTATTGAAAGTGTAGAAACTAAGTGTTATATATTGATGGTCTGTTGTTTGTGTTGTGTTCTCCTTTTCTAAATTTACTTAATGCTGTATTGATTGCTGTATTACTTATCGGCTTTCCGTTGTATAAAAAGCAGCCTACTTTTTCCAGTGTTGCCCCTAATTGTGTAGTTTTTATCCATTCATCCGTAAGCATCTGATAAAACACATAACACAAATCAAGCTGTTTATTTCTCTTTATCTCCATCGGTGTAATCCCTTGCGGGATTATATCGGATAAAAGCAAGCGCCAAAACTCTTTATCTGAGTTTACAAATAGATGTTTAGTGTTTTCATGAACTTTATCAATATAATGAGATGGTATATTATCCGGCAAGAGGGTTAAAGCCTGACCTTTAGGGCTTGGGGGATTAGTAACCGTATGGCCTAACTCTTGTAGCTTCTCATCAATATATTGATATGTTTTAACCCTACTAAGGTCAGTAGCAAAATAGGTAAGGGCTAGACCATCATAAGACAATGGGTTAAATAAAGGCTGTATGTTCTCTATGTGCCATTCGTAATATATTGATTTTGATACTATTTTGTCCTGTTCTTTTCTTAGTTCAACCGCTTTATACTGTGGTTTGACGAATGCCAAACGCCTTTCAATATTTTCAATATCATCATTTGTATTTGCAATAGCCTCTATTAATAGCCATTCTTCAATAGTCGGATAGTAGTAAAATTCTTTAGCAGTCTTGCTTATCATTTGCGGTTCTAATTCGTCATATTTTTTACGAAACAACTTACTCAATGCTTGGGATTTTACATTATTACTATCTTTTATGTATCTAACATTAAGTCCATAAGAGGCTAATATATACCGCTTTGCTTTTGATTGAGATAGTTTATAATATGCCTCAATGCTTTGTTTTTTATACCAATCTATATACTTGTCAATATCAATACTGTACGCACTCATATACCTATACAACCCTTAAATTATTACTTGTTTTAGCCCAGTGAGCAGCTAACATTTTGGCGTGTTCCTCCGGCGTAACCTTAATGTACTTCATAAAGGCTTTTTCTGTTTTATGGCCTGTAATCTTCATTATTGAAATGGTGGGGAATCCCGACTTATAGAGATTGGTAGCAAATGAACGCCGGGCGGTGTGACTTGTGACTAACTCCCACTTTTCAAACTTAGTACTTCGCTTAATGCCGCCTTTTGTAATACCTTTGTGTGTATCTTCGTTAATCCCGGCAAGCTTAGAAACTTCCTTTATGTAATCGTTAAATTTTTGGTTTGATATGGCTTTAGGCAATTGACCGCCGTATTTGTCCCAAATAGCCTTAACCATTGGGTTTAATGGTATCAACACCCGCCCGCCTGTTTTTTGTTGCTCTACCTCAATAAAATTGCCTTTGAGGTTGGCCGGAGTTAGCCGGGTAACATCCGAAAACCTTAAGCCAGTCCAACAGCCAACTATAAACAAGTCTCTGACCCGGTCAAGTTTTGGTTTATCAGCAAGATTAATAGTGTATATTTTTGCTATCTCTTTATCAGTTAAATATGTTGCGTCCGCTTCCTCTGAAAATGTTTTAAAACGGGAGCTTTTAAAGTCTCTTGTAACGGGTAGCCCGGCAGCATCAGCAGCATTCAGAAAGGCTTTAAGAATCGCTATTAATTTACCCGTTGTGTTTGTAGATGAGTTATTAACCTTGCCTTGGTACTCTATAAAGTCGTGGTAAAAGTCCAGTGTAATACTCTTAAATTCTAATGTTATCCCGGCGTACTTCTCATAGTTTGCAAGGTGATTACGGCAAGAAACATACTTTTTGAGAGTGTTTTTAGTGATATACTTACCCGTGGCCGGGTTTATTCTGTTCTTTGATTGCTCAATATAGCTATCAATAAAGGCTATTAGTGTTTTACTGGCCGGAGCGGTAACACCTGTAAATATATCCAAGTGCTTTTTTAATCCATCCTTTGTAATTTCTTTCTGACTGTATTTACAATCAGTTGCATAGTTTGAGCATTCAGAGGCTAAACCATCTAAAAGGGTGTTTATCTTTTCTTTGTCTGCAACATGGGTAACGTTCCGCACCCTGTATGTGTCATCATTCCAGTACTTAGGCTTTACTTTAAAGCCAGTTGAATAGACTAATTTTTGATTCTTGTGTCGAAAAATCAAATAGATTGTTTGGGGCTTGGTTTCATCCTTACCACGCAAATTAAACTTTACAGTTGCCATAAGATAGAATTATTGAACACTCAAATATAACAAAAACGACAACCAAAAATAGCCCGTTGTCGGTTTTGTGCCGCTTTTTTCTTTACTTGTTTTAATCTACCTTTACTCAACTTAATTTCTTAAATCCTCCTAAATGCCCGTAGATAGTAAAGTGTAGAGGGTATTGTGTTGATTTTGGGGAATTGTAAAAAACAGTAGAAAAAGAGGGGTAAAAGTCCCGTCGGGACTACTTTCAAAAACACTAATATAATGACAGTCAGTCTTTCGCTAAAGGCTGGCTTTCTTTTTGATCCTGAATAAGTCCTTGATTTAGATTATTTCGCCACACTCTCACCAACGTGAATGGAAGTTTCGTAGCCTTCTTGTGTGTTTCTGCAAAGATCTTCATCGATGGTTACAGAGCCTTTTTTGAAGAGCAGAACGACGGTTGAGCCACCAAAAGAGAAATACCCTTTTTCGTCGCTGCATTTTATGGTGCTGCCTGCTTTGTAGGTTTGTGAGATGCTACCAACCATCGATGCGCCAATTTCCGATATCAAAATGTCGTCGTATTGCTCGGTTTGAAGAATACTGTATTCCCGGTAGTTTTGGCAGAATATTTCCAGGCTTTTCCTCAATGCCAGGGGAGATACCGAATAGTAACGTCCGTTAATGCTCTTTGATTCTGAAATAACGCCGTTTGCAGGGAAATGAAAGCGATGATAGTCGCTGGGAGCCAATCGTACAATGAGCATTGCGCCGTCTTTGTATGTCTTGGCCAGCTGATCATCGTCCAAAAAGCTATTCAGTGTAAACTCAGAACCTTTTATAAAGAACTTAGAAACGTCCGACAGGTTTTGGAAGGCCAGTATTTTACCATCGGCCGGGGAAACAACACCATTGCCAACAGGGCGCTTTTCCATTTTTATCTTCCGGGTAAAAAAGTCATTGAAGGTGGCATATGAGCGAATATCCTCTTTGATATAGTCACTCATCTTAATTCGATACTTCCTGGCAAAGTTAACGGCATGGCGACGCGATAATTTACTATCCATCATCTTGCCAACCAGTTTGGTCAACATCCGTCTTTTAACGAGGGTGTGAAGAGTTGCCTGTCCAAGTTGTGTATGATAGAGGTATTTAATTATTTTCTCTGCCGAAACACTTTCAACTTCTTTCTTTCCTGTTCGTCTGTTAATATACGTGATGCTTTCCATACTTCTGATTAAATAAAATATGATAGCTCCCGATCATATTTTATTTGGTTCTCTTGCTTTAGTAGATGACAGCAAGTGCCACCTTGTTCGAGTCGTAAAAATATTGCTAATAATGGTTTTAACAAAATTTCACAAGCCTCTTATGCTATTTCTTGGGCACATAGTGTTGTTGTCGGCAGATAATGAAAGTTTTACTCGTGAAAATATTTGCCTGATGGAGATATAAAAAAAGAGGCTCGCATAAAATGGAGCCTCTTTATATGTTGCGTTATCAATAATTAGCTTAAAGATACACGTTTAAAGTCAACAGCTTTCAAACCTTTGCTAGCACCGTCAAGGTACTGCTTAATTGTCATTTTGTTGTCTTTAACAAACGCTTGTTCCATCAAAGTGCTTTCTTTGAAGAATTTGTTTAAGCGACCCATAGCAATTTTTTCCAACATTGCTTCTGGTTTGCCTTCTTCGCGAGCTTTTTCTTTACCAATTTCAAGCTCTTTTGCTTTGATGTCTTCAGGTACGCTATCAGCATCAACAGCTACAGGAGCCATTGCAGCAGTTTGCATAGCCACGTCTTTAGCAACTTGCTCGTCGATACCATTCTGGTTGAAACCAACCAAAGTAGCTAATTTGTTACCAGCGTGGATATAAGCAATTACAGAGTCAGCGCTAATAGTTTCATAAGCAGCTAAGTCTAGTTTCTCACCAATAACACCACTCTGCTCAGTAATAAGGTCAGCCACTGGACGACCATCTAATTCTAACGCTTTTAAAGCATCTAAGTCAGCTGGATTGTTAGCTACAGCTAAATCAAGAATTGACATTGCGAAGTCAACATAGCTTTCGTTTTTAGCAACGAAGTCAGTTTCGCAGTTCAATACGATTAACGCACCTCTTGACTTATCTTCAGTAACTTTAGCTAAAACAACACCTTCAGTAGCTTCGCGGTCAGCACGCTTGTTAGCGATCGCCTGTCCTTTTTTACGGATGATATCAACTGCTTTGTCGAAATCACCATCAGCTTCTGTTAGTGCCTTTTTACAATCCATCATACCGGCACCGGTACTTTTTCTTAGTTTGCTTACGTCAGCAGCAGTAATAGCCATGATATAATTTTTTAAAGTTGTTAGACAATAATAACCGAATTACTCGTTAGATGCGCCTTCTGAAGATTTTTCTTCTGCCGGAGCTTCTTTTTTAGCTGCTTCCTTTGCAGGCTCAGCTTTTTTAGCGCGAGCTTTCTTTTCTTTCGATCCTTCGCTGTCTTTTTCTACTTTACGCTCGTTTAATCCTTCCTGAATTGCTTTAGTCATCACGTCAGTAATCAACTCGATAGACTTAGTAGCATCATCGTTAGCAGGAATTACAAAATCAACACTTGATGGATCAGAGTTAGTATCAACGATACCAAATACCGGGATATTCAAACGGATAGCTTCTTTTACAGCAATGTGCTCTTTCATTACGTCAACAACGAACATTGCAGCTGGAAGACGAGTCAGGTCAGCAATACTACCTAATGTCTTGTCAAGCTTAGCACGCTGACGAGTAATCTGAAGACGCTCACGCTTTGATAAGTTTTTCCACTGGCTTGGGTCAGCCATCATCTTATCAATAGAAGTCATCTTCTTCACCGCTTTACGAATAGTGGGGAAGTTGGTTAACATACCACCTGGCCAACG
>DIYS01000138.1 GCA_002429115.1 Saccharicrinis sp. UBA6048
CGTTCGAGTCGCTCCTCCCGTGCAAATCCTGACTTCGGTCGGGATTTTTTTGTTTATGGACATTGGAGTTTAAAATTAGTTCATATATTTAACACACTTATTGGAGAGGTGACAGAGTGGCCGATTGTGCACGCCTGGAAAGCGTGTGTACACCGCAAGTGTACCGGGGGTTCGAATCCCCCTCTCTCCGCTGATAATAAAAGCAATTTGATTCAAATCCCTGTAAGACAATACTTGCAGGGATTTCTTGTGTTGGAGGTGTACTATTGTCTTGTGAGGCTCCAACAATACTTTTAGCGGTGTCATGCATTTCATTGATGGGGAGATTGACTCCTTACCTGTAAATTGAACTTTGGGATGTAATAATCGTGTAATACTTATCTTTGCGCAAAATAATGGCATAATATGAGTAGTATTTCCAAGTATTTTCAAGACTTACAAAAAGAGATGATTCAATGGCGTCGCCTGTTTCATAAATATCCTGAGCCGGCCTGGTGTGAATTTGGTACAGCTGCGTTTGTTGCTCAATCTTTGAAAGAATGGGGTTTTGAGGTGTGTATGGGCAAAGATTTGATTTGTGATGAACGTATGAATTTGCCAATAACGGAAAATCTGAATAAGTTCTACTCTCTCGCTAAGGAAAGAAAAGATCTCGACAAAGCATTGTTGGAAAAAACAAAGGGCGGTTATACTGCTGTCGCTGGTGTTCTTAATTGTGGTGATGGGCCGGTAAAGGTGTTTCGTGTGGATATGGATGCTTTGCCGATTAATGAAAGCCAATTAGAAGAACACCTTCCTTTTAGCAAAGGATTTGCATCCGCTTATGATGGTTTTATGCATGCTTGTGGGCATGATGCTCATTCAGCAATTGGTTTGGGGTTGGCAAAATACCTTTCGCAACACAAAGAAAAACTTCAGGGAAAATTAATTCTGTTGTTTCAACCAGCTGAGGAAGGTCTGGGAGGTATGGCTGCTGTGGTAAAACATCCACTTTTCAAAAAGGTTGATGAAGCCTATGGACTCCATGTATGGGCTAATAGAGCATCTAACGAATTTATTAGCGGAACCTTTGGTCAGCTTGCCAGTAGAAAGTTCGATGTGGAAATTATAGGAAAGGCCTCACATGCTGCTTTGGCGCCAGAAAAAGGCATTAACGCTATGCTTCCTGCTGCAGAAATTATCTTAAGCTTAGAAAAGCTAAAAGCCGAATTCCCTTCGCACATTCGACTGAATGTTGGTCAAATGCAGGCTGGCACTGCACGTAATATTGTTTGTCCTGAAGCGCATCTGAAAATTGAAACCAGGGCTGGTGACACCGCCACTCGTGATCAACTATTCAATGAGTCAATCAAAACAATCAAAGAAATCACAAGCAAGTATGCTTGTAATTGTAAAATCAGTGTGGTGGGAGAGTCTGAAAGTGCTGCCAGTTCAGCTGATCTTGCCAAAGTGGTTCATCAAATGGTGATGTCGACAGGCTTATTTTCTCATTGCATAGAAACGGAATTGCACAATACCTATAGTGAGGATTATTGTACGCTGATGAATCATGTTCAAAAAACCGGTGGAAAAGCAGTGTTTATGGGCGTAGGTGCATCCAATCAAGCAGGAACACATCATCAGACTGACTTCGATATCAGTGAAGAGATTCTTTGGAAATCGGCCACCATATTGGCAGAACTGGCTTGCTATAATTGAATAACAGCTCGGTTTTATTCAATTAATGAGGTGGATTAACTTATCCGATCTAATGTAGGGATTGAGTATTGATTTATTAGAATCTAAGGTTGTAGTAGTTAGCGACTAAGTTCACTCCAAAGGGTTTGTTACTTCGTTTATTCCTGCTTTTAAATTTTAGTAATTAACGCATTTTAGCGGCGTTTTGTAGCACTTTAACGATTGGTAAATAAGTATCGTAAATGTGCAATTCAAGGTAAATAATAGATTTTTATCGGGCATTAAATCAGGGCTTTGTCAGAAATGAGAAGCTATTCAGTTAATTTTTCGAAACCTAATAAAAATGCTCTCGTTATAGCGGACATAAACATCCTTTATTCTGCATAAAGGATGATCTAATCGGGGAAATATTATGGGTTTAATGAAAAGTATGAATTTCAGGACAAAATTGATTCTGATTGTTTTTGTTCCTATCGTTGCAGCAACTGTTATTGCTGTTTATGTATCGTCGTCAATGTTGAAAAAACAAGGAGTTGAAACACTTGAACGAAAGACAAATGCGATACTTAGTCGTATGGAGGCCGTACGGTCCTATGTCGCTACTCAATTTAATATTGAGGTCGAGATAAATAAATTAAAAGCGCTTCATCCGGATGGAGAGATTTCAGAGAAGGAGAAATCGAGTATGCTTAAGAAGGTACCTATATTCGCTTCAATGGCGGTTGGTGAGAATAATGCCGAAGAAGACAACTATCAATTTCGAGTCGCGTCATTAAGTGCGCGTAATAAGGATAATTTAGCAGATAAGCAGGAAGCAGACTTCATAAATCAATTTAATTCTGATCCATCATTGAAAGATTTAAGCTATACGAATGAGGCAACAAATGAGCTTTGGGTGATGCGGCCCGTTCGTCTGTCAGAGAAACAGGGGTGCTTGCATTGTCATGGCGATCCTGTGACCAGTCCATGGGGCAATGGCAAAGATATATTGGGTTACCAGATGGAAGACTACAAGGATGGTGATATTGTAGGTTTGTTTATCATTAAATCGAGTCTGGATGCTAATACCAATGAAGTACAAGCCAATATTCAGGTAGCGATTTATAAAATCATATTAATTATGCTGGTGGTATTATTGGTAGTGACCATGATTAGCGTGTATTTTATTCGCAATACCAACCACAGGATAAAAGATATCATCAAAATAAATAAGAAGATCGCCAGTGGTGATTTGGGCCAGAAGTTAGATGTTAAAGGAAATGATGAGTTTGCACAAATCGGGCATAACCTGAATCGAATGGTTGACTCCTTAAAAACGGTGGTAACCTCTGTTAGCGAAACGGCCGATTTATTGGCAAATGAGAGTAAGGATAGCAGTCATCTTTCTAAGCAATTGGCCGAATCATCCAACAGCCAAGCAGCTTCTGTAGAAGAAATTTCTGTTTCAATGGAAGAGATGACAGCTACCATTGAGACCAATGGTCAGAATGCCAACTCAACGGAGCGAATTGCCAATACATCGGCAAGTGAGATTAAAACAGGAAATGAATCATCGCATATGGCTATTGCGTCAATGAATTCAATCCGTGAGGAGTTAAATGCCATTGAAGAGATAGCACAGCAAACCAACATTTTGTCCTTAAATGCATCGGTGGAAGCAGCCCGTGCAGGTGAATACGGCAATGGTTTTTCCGTAGTGGCATCAGAAGTAAGAAAACTGGCCGAGCGCAGTAAGATATCGGCAAATAGCATCAACAAGCGATTTACCGAAGGATTGATGGTGGTGACCAATACGGCAGATAAATTAAGTGAATTGGTGCCTGAAATCAATAAAACATCCGATTTGCTTGCTGAGATTGTTTCATCGAGCCAGGAGCAACGATCAGCTGTTTCTGAAATTAACAATGCTATTCAGGGGCTTAATAATTCTACACAAACTAATGCACAGATTGCTGAAGATATGTCGGATAGAGCTGTTGAGTTAAATCGCTATGCTGATATCTTGCAGGAAAGAATATCCTTTTTTGTTTTTGATAAATAAAAGTGAGGACTGTGTTAATAAAATCTGGGTGGTTTGCTGTGACCACCCAGATGAATGTTTATGAAAGATCTTCGGGACTAATGCTAAAGGAGCCATCGCCATCGAAGTTTGATAAAGTAATGGTAACAGTCCACTGGCCTCTTGCACCCAACCGTGATAATCCGGATCTTGAATCCTCTCCTTTACCCGCTTCCAATGTCTGGTTTAGCACTGTGTTTCCATCTGCATCTTCAATATGCAAATTAAAACTACCTCCTCTGACGGCTGTTATATCCATATTCCAATCAACTGTTCTAAAAGGATTGAATAAGGTATAACTTTCTTTGGTGCTTCCACCATCACCCACAACATCACCATCTAAATCACTGCCTACCGCTGTGATTATGACTTTGGCAAATTTATCATCGTCATCGTCGCATGAGTTGAAAATGAAAAGCGGAAGGGTTAATAAAAATAAGGTTGGTAACTGCTTAAAAATAAATTTTTTCATGTCAGTATTTTTTTTGTGACATTTTGATGTGACAAATAATATACCAAAAACATCAATAATGTCAATACCTTGAAATTCAGGGCTTTTAATATGATGAGCTGCATGTAATATTTTTATAATCAAATATTGACCAGTCCTTTCCCTGAATACAGTTTTATGAATGTAAAAATTTTCGAAACCATTCTCCCGAAAGTTTTATTGTTCGTTGCTGAGATTTGAAGTCAACGTGAACAATGCCAAAGCGAGGTTCAAAACCTTCTTTCCATTCAAAGTTATCAACCAATGTCCATATGAAATAACCATTTACCGGAATTCCTTGTTTGCGACTTTTTTTAATTTGCTTTAGGATCATTTGATGATATTTTAAGCGTCTTGCGTCATACACATGCCCATTAACAAGGTAGTCGGGGTAACAAACTCCACTTTCGCTGATAATAAATGATTTAATTTTCTTATAAGCGGTATAAAACTTAAGAACCTTTTTGAGTCCTTTGGGATAAACATCCAGGTTCATTGTATTAAGTTTGACATTGCGTTTTACTGGTGGAACTTCATCAGCAAATAAAATTGGCGGATATATACTATGGCGGGCTACAACGCGGAAATAATATTGTAAGCCAATAAAGTCAAAATCAAAGGACATTAGCTGATCATCACCTTTTTTAAAAATGAGGTTAATAAGTTTTAATGCAGGCATCACATCAATTGGGTAGCCCATGCCAAGCAATGGCTCAATGAAAAACCGATTGAGCAATGCCTCCATTCTTTTGGCAGCCCGTACATTTTTCGACTTTCGATCGACAGGTTTCACATGAGAACATGACAATGCTACACCTATTTGTGCATTAGCTATTGTGTTGCGAATAAGACGGCCTCCTTGTGCCATGCAGAGTACGGCATGATGGGCGGCTTTCAGAAAATTAAGAATGCCCTTTTTCTGAGGGGCATGATAGCCTGTAAAATAGCCTAAACCTGTAAATGTCATCGGCTCATTCATAACCACCCAGTGTTTCACACGGTCGCCAAAGTGTTGTATACAGATTTGGGTGTAATCCAGAAACCAATGCACAATTTGTCGGTTTGTCCAGCCACCCTGATCCTCCAAAGCCTGTGGCAAATCCCAATGATATAGAGTGATGTAGGGTGTTAGCTGATGAGAGAGGCAACAGTCAATTATACGGTTGTAATAGTCAATGCCTTCGTTATTTATCGAACCAGTGCCATTGGGAAGGATGCGCGACCAGCTGATTGAGAAGCGAAAGACATCCAGGCCAATTTGTTTGGCCAGTAAGATATCCTGCTCGTATTGTTTATAAAAATTAGCTGCATTACCTATCTCATCGCCATTATTGATGTTGGATGTGTTATTGGTAAAGGTATCCCATATGGAAGCGCCTTTACCATCAGCATTAGCCCATCCCTCATTTTGAAAGGCGCTGATGGTCACACCCCACTTAAAATCCTTACCAAATTGATTGCGTTTCAACATGTGGTAAAAATAGCAGGCATACAGGCTATGCAGGTTAAATCATTATTAAGAGTATAAAGTGCTTCTTGGTTGATTTGTACAGTTCATTAGTAGCTCAAATCAAGGATTATAAAATCCAACACTGAGTCATTAAGACGTGGAGTTTATAAATAATTTATATTTCGTGTTAGTTTCAAATCCGTAAGGATTTTCTCCATGTAACCTTGGTTATATAATATGTCGTGATGATGAATCAGGCACGAAATGGAAGACGTTAGGTGATTAATATTAAACAAACAATTCCCTCTGTATCTTTGCGTCTCAGTGTTTTCAAGTGTTGATTGGTATTAGTTAAATTCGACCTGAAATATTACTTTTACTTTACTGTTTAAGAATCAATTAAATTGACATATGAATTGTCCGCGTTGTAACACTGCTCTACAAACCGATTATATTGATGATTGTAAAACCAGGATTGAGGTAGACATTTGCCCCGATTGCGGAGGCACCTGGTTTGACAAAGATGAGCTGTCGCAAATTGAAAATATTATAGAACCTACATTTCTTGAGATTCGAAATATTCCGGCTGAAGAGGAGCAGTTAGAGACGCTTCGTTGTCCAAAATGCATCACTCATCCAAGGTTACAAAAGGCCATTCATCCACGCGACAAGAAGGTAATCATCGACTATTGTCCATATTGCAAAGGCATTTGGTTGGATGAGGGAGAGTTGGAAGCAATTCAACAAGACAACTGGTTACTGATATTTGGAAAAGTCTTTAGGTGCCTTACTTGTACTAGGAGTAAATAGTTTTTGGTTAATGTTATAATTTACCGGATAAAAGATGAGAATGCTCTGACTATCGGGCTGATTCAGATGATAAAAGCCTCATAAGGCATTTGATGGAACGCTTGCTTTTATTTACATTCGGATTCATTAAACCTAAAACTATGCATCGAATTTTCTCTCTTATCATTGTTTCTACTCTGTTTTTTAATGCCCGGTCACAGGAAGTACCTTACCATATCAGCAACGAATCGGTATATGATTTTATTGATGAATTAGTCAATAAGGGCATTGCTGATGTTAATACAGCCATTAAGCCATACTCCCGAATGACCATCGCGACCATATTGACTGAGGCTAATGGTCATCCTGAATTAACGAGGCGTCAGCAAAAGGAGCTTGAGTTTTATCTGAAAGATTTTAATAAGGAGCTGACCGTAGGTAAGGATTTTGACAAGCGTTTCGACGTATTTTATTATAGCGATTCATTGTTTAAAGTAACCGTCAATCCAATATTGGGAGGGCAGTTTTATAATAATGGCGAAAGCACAGAATATCACCGTTGGGGCGGTGCTGAGTTTTACGGATCAATAGGTAAACATGTGGGAATCTATGGTAGTTTGCGTGATAATCATGAATCGCGATATCTTGGAAAAGATAGTCATGACGAGTACATCAGTAAGCGTCCGGGTGCTATTTATAAGGGCGATAATCTGGATAAGGATTTCTCAGAAACACGCGGAGGAATTACCTATGCCTGGAAATGGGGTTCAGTTGGTTTGCACAAAGACAATGTTCAATGGGGCAATGGCTATAGTGAGTCTATTATTCTATCGGGCAGGGCACCATCGTACGGGTATGTCTCTTTTAAAATGAATCCGGTAGAGTGGTTTGAGTTTAACTATATGCATGGTTGGCTCGTGAGCGAAGTCGTCGATTCATCCCGAACCTATGGTGTATACAATGGCGATCGTGAGGTGTATGCCAATAAGTTTATTTCGGCCAGTATGTTTACAGTCAAGCCCTGGAAAAAAATGTATGTTTCGGTCGGTAACTCCATAGTTTATGGCGATGTGGCTTTTAATCCGGCATTTGCAGTGCCATTCTTATTCTACAAATCAGCGGATCACACCTATAATTCGTGGGACAATTGGGTAGGGCACAATGCGCAGATGTATATCGATGTAAGCAGCCGTCAAATTAAAAACCTGCATTTATATACCTCTTTCTTTATCGACGAGATCGCTCTGACGAAGATGTTTAATGAAGATGAGTGGTCGAATGATATTGGCATTAAAGTGGGAGGGCGCATTACTGATTTACTTCCCGATCTTTCATTGACGGCAGAATATACACGCATTCGTCCATTGGCCTATGAGCATTTTGTACCAACCATTACTTTTAAAAGCAACCGATATGTACTCGGAAGCTACATGCGCGATAATGCCGAAGAGGTATATCTGGCGGCACGCTATAAGCCAATTCGCGGATTAGATATTCAGGCAAGTTATACCTATATGAGAAAGGGGAAAGACTATCAAAAGATATTTGATAATAATGAGGAAGATGAACATCCTGAAATCAATCAGGATCAGGAGGAAATTCGTAGAGGACTACCTTTCTTAAATGAAGTTCGTTACAAGCAACAGGTTCTAAAGTTGAAAGCTTCTTACCAGATTATTAACGATGGTTTTGTATTTATTGAAGCAATTAACCAATCGTACGGAGGCCCTGATAAAGAATTGTATACAAATCCATTTTTCTTAGCCGGAGATAATGTAATCTCAGTAGGAATGAATTTTGGTTTTTAGTTATTGACATTAAATTGATTTAGGGAGTTATTGTAAGATCTGAATACAAAAAAAACGGTGTATCATATAATATGTGATACACCGCTTATTCGTTCTGTAAAACCCGATTGTTGGTTTACCTGGTCACTTTCATCATTACTTGTTAAATGCATAGTTGTATTCTTTATTTCCGGAAATTAGTGATACTTGATATTCACCAGCTGGAAGATTTGTTAAATCAAACATGCCTGAGTAAGTGCTTTTCGATGGTAGTTCCGAATTATAAAGTTCAATTCCGGATGCATCATTAATTCTGATACTTAACACAGCCTTCTCAGAGTTAAGATGACTTACATACAACTTCTCATCAGTGATTCGAAAAAATGCTTTAAGAATTTCACTCTTAATTTCTGAGTTATCTGGTTTTACAAGTTTGTGATCCTTCACAATAAAACTCTCAGAAACAACATCCTTTCGACCTGTTAGTTCAATTGTATAGATGCCATCTTGAAAAGCAGTAAGGTCAAATAGCTTTTGAAATGAAGAACCATTCATTCGAGAGCTGGTGTATAACTCCGTTCCTGTTTCGTCAAATATTTTAACCCTGAATCTGTCAGTCGAACCATAGTTGGCGGTAATAACTGCATAATCGGTTGCCAGGTAGGAATTGATAAAAATCTTACCTTTTGCAAATGCCCCTGTGGGTAACAACGCCAAAACAACAATTGGCATAATCCTCCTTAAAAAGCTTACTTTTTTCATAGTAATTGTGTTTAAAAATGAATAAAATTTTAATTGACCCCCTCTTTTGATAGGGTCGTTGCAAAAATAAGAGCTTTTTTTGAAAGATAGTAATGAAATGAACGATTAATGTGTTAAAAAGATGCAAAAAGACGCAAATAAGTTACGAATACACACTTAATATAGTTGATGTGTGTTAATGTGAAACGTCATGTTGAGCTATTTCATTGTACATTTTACAAACAAATCCTGAAGGGATTAAAGGTGATTAAACCCGAGTTATAATTCGGGGAACATGCAAAAACTACTATACAACCCTAAATGGGTTGAACATTATATAGAATTAGGTTTTCAACTATTAATTGATTGGCATTTGTAGTTTCATCGCATTTAGTGCCTATAGAGGTACGTTGAGCGGGTATTTCATTGTATTAAGCATTCATAACTATACCTTTAGCAGATGTTATGGCGCATTAAGTGTTGATTTTCATGCACTGAGCAAACATTGCGGTGTATTGAGTGAATATTTCGGTGCGTTGAGCGGATATTTCGATGCATTGAGGGAATGTTTCGTAACTTACAGATTGTATCCTGCAAAAGAAAGGCCGTCCAAAATCTTTTTATCCTCCATTTCATGCAGTGGGTATCCCAATATCATTGCTGATGCCAGAATTCACAACGACCATTAAAAGTCATTTTTCATTACTCAAAACAAAGTTTTGAAAGCGCGTGAGCCCGTTCCATTTGCGCGCCAGTGATAGGGTGAATAATGGTTAATCCAATTGAACAGCGAAGGGGCTTGCCCTACTTTGCTTGTGAAATTTATTAATCATTAGGGCGGGAAGAAGCTTATAATGGGACTAGCGTTTTGTTTCTTTTGGGCGATGCAAAAGAAAGGAAGTAAAGGATTAAGACTTGTCTTTAATAGCAATCAAGATATTTCAGATCAGCTAAAGGTCATTAATTAAACCTTAGTCCACAGCAATTTAAACTGATCTCATTAATATTAACTTATAGATTATATTCTGCAAAAGAAAGGCCGTCCCATTTGAGACAGCCTCCATTTCTTTAAAAGAAAAAAACTAAACAACTAACTATATTTATAATGCTTTTAATGCAGCCTCGTAATCAGGCTCATTTACAATATCGTCAACTTGTTCGCTATGTGCTACTTTACCGTTTTCATCAACAACAACAACTGCTCTTGATAATAAACCGTTTAATGGTCCGTCTACCATTTTAACGCCATAGTTCTGACTAAATACCTCGTCTTTATATTCTGATGCAGAAACTACATTTTCCAATCCTTCGGCACCGCAAAAGCGAGCGTGTGCAAAAGGCAGATCGCGTGAGATACAAAGTACAATGGTGTTATCCATTTTTGATGCTTCTGTATTGAAGCGACGAACAGATGCTGCACAAACACCTGTGTCAACACTTGGGAAGATATTTAATACAACTTTCTTTCCTTTATAATCAGCCAGCGAAACTTCGCTTAAATCTGTTTTTACTAATGAGAATTCTGGTGCTTCAGCTCCAACTCTTGGTAGATCACCTGCAGTATTTACAGGGTTGCCTTGAAATGTAATTTTTGCCATTTTGTTCTATATTTTTGTTATGCTACCTAAACAAGGGCAATGTAAGTTTTGTTTGGCAATATTCTAAAAAAAATGACCAAAAAGCTGGAGCTGATTGGTCATCTTTATGATTATCTAATACTTATCAATCGACAAAGTTATTCATCTTTTTCATCAACTGCCAGCTCTTTCTGTACCTTGGTTTCGTTATAAAAGGCAAAGAACGATACAACTGCAATGACTGCAATGGTATAATAGACAAATGACGGTATTGGCACAGGATCACCTTTTGCGTATGAGTGCATGCCCGCAAGGTAGTAGTTAACGCCCAGGTAAGTCATAATCACAGAGCTAAATCCAATAACCGACCAGAAATTAAAGGTGGTCAGACCGCGCATGCCAGGGATAAATCGCATGTGTAAAATAAAGGCATAAACAATAATTGTAACAGCCGACCATGTTTCTTTCGGGTCCCAGCCCCAATAGCGTCCCCAGCTCTCATTAGCCCAAACACCGCCCAAAAAGGCGCCAATGGTCAGGAAGTAAAGGCCAACCGTCATTGACATTTCTGCAATGGAGGATAATTCCTCAATGGTCAATGAGAATGACTTGTTGTTTTTAGCAGATTTAACACCATACAAGATGAGGTTTAAGAATCCGAGTAACGCACCTAAAGCCAGGAAACCATAACTCGCCGTAATAATGGCTACGTGAATGGTTAACCAGTAGGACTTTAGTACAGGCACCAGGTTGGTAATTTCAGGATTCATCCAGCTTAAGTGGGCCACCATTAAAATAATCCCTGCGAAGAATGAAGTTACCGAGAGTGCTATTGGACTTTGCTTACTAAAGAGCAGTCCGGCCAGTAAGGTACTCCAACCAATGTATAGCATCGATTCGTATCCGTTACTCCAAGGGGCGTGCCCTGAAACATACCAGCGGATAATCAGTCCGGCTGTATACATCGCAAAGGCCAGTACAATTAATATGAGTCCACCTCTGATAATCCATTTAAATTGCCATTTAGGCTTAACCAAGGTGGTCAGTTGGAAAATCAGGAGCAAAATACCAATTACTAAGAAGTAGGGCATTAAACTCATAAAGAGTGAACTATTGTTATAAAATATCTCAATCTTCTTTTTAGTGGCCGAAGGAAGAATATCGGCACCGTATTTTAGTTGATAATTGGCGATGGCCGTCACATAGCTTTTTTCATTGGCTTTATTTCCGGAACTAATAGCTTCTATGTACATACCAAACAGGTTTCTGACAAGCAAACTATCCTCTTGAGGAATGCCTTCTGCTTTAGTGCCGGGAGCCAGCCAAGTTGCCTGTACATCGTTTGGTTGAGGAAACAGCTTTAGGAATGTGCCCATTTGCGACATATAGAAAACATTGATCTGCTCATCCACTTTCACGGCTTCCTGTTCCAGCTTATTGCGGTAGGCTGGTCGTTTTCGGTACGAGTCCTCAACTAATTTCTTGATTTTATATTGACCTTTTTCGTTGAAGAAATCGGCAAAGGCAGCTTTCTTACCACTAATTTGAAGCATGTTCTTTAGCTGGTCGTGCTTTACAGTGATCATTGGTACCGTTTGCCAGTAGGCCGGGTCGATCATCATACTGAGAACAACTTTATCAGCCGACCATCCTTTAAAAGTATGGTGCTTGGCCAGTTTACGAATTACCTCGCTGTTCAGTGAATTAAGAGGTTTCATCCGGCCACCATTGTCCTGAACCCATAAATTACCAAAAGCATCGGCGGTTTCCTGCTCAATCGTATGTGGAGGATTTAAATCCTGTGCCATTGTAGCCGTGCTAAGTGCCAATACAAGAAGAACCGTTAAGCTTTGCTTTTTCTTATATATCTCGGAAGTACGTTTTATTAACTGACGGAAGCGGGTGTTAGGAGCAATTAAGGCTGCAAACATTCCGATCGTTAATAAGAAATAGCCGGCATACGTTAATAATGTTCCCCAGAAATCACGATTTACCGACAATATGGTGCCTTGCTCATCCATGTCGTAAGATGATTGAAAGAAACGATAGCCTTTGTAGTTTAGAATATTGTTCATAAAGATGCGTCGATCTTCCTTTAGGCCAGTTTTTTCATCTATAAGAGTTACTTCGCTGGCAAATGAGCTTGGACTCTCACTACCCGGGTATCGCTCCAATTCAAATTTATTCAGTTTTAATGAGAATGGGATGTGTATTGTTTTTGCACCATAGCTAACACCAAACTCCACTCCATCAATACTTTCATAATGAGTTTTTCCTAACACATCTTTACGGCCAAATACATAGAATTCTTTTTGTGTGTCACCTAATTCAGCGACGAATTTAATGGCATCTGGCAAACCTTTGCCCTGGTTTCCTTCAACGGATGCCGGTTCAACAACCGCACTTTCCATATAGCTGCTCAGTACCATGCGTAAATTCCCCAGGCTGTATAGCACACCATTAAATAGTTTATGTGTTGAGTCAGGGGCAAAACTTTGAGAGTTGCCCGTTTGCATCTGCATCATGCTGACCTCTTCTGTCGCTTTAAAGTACGGCATTCCATCTTTGATGGATAAAATCAGATTCTGACCCGATACTTCTTTAGGATTAAAAGCAACACGATAGTCGCCAACTGTTACTTCATCGCCTTCAAATAATGAAAACTCTTGTCTGCCCGATGCCGCCGATAAAACAAGGCTGATAGCAGGCTCACCACCTGGCTTCTCAACTGTTCTTGACATGGCTTGAGGTAGGAATAGTTCACTGTGTATTTTTAAAGTACCTTTTGGCGTGTCGAAACTGCCCGAATATTCATTCGGACTGACAATAGAATAAAGTACATGTTCACTATCTGTTATAACATTCTCCCCGTTTTTTAGCGATACTGTTACATACTGGTCGCTGGAAAGAATATCACTTGAAGATTCTCCCTGGCGAATGTGCATCATACCTTCGTAGCCATAATAGCGGGTAACACCGGCTCCGATAATAATTAGTAAAAATGCCAGGTGGAAAACAAGTGCCGGAATTTTTTTGACACTAAAGCTTTTGAACTTTATTAAGTTACCTAGCATATTAATGGTTAGCACAACAAAAACCAATTCGAACCACCATGCATTATACACTAAGGATTTAGATGCATTGGTGCCAAAATCATTTTCGATAAACGTAGCAACGCCGAGTACAGCTCCGAGGAAGAGGAGTAAGCTCCCCATTAACCAGTAGGCTGTTAGAAATTCGAATAATTTCTTCATGTCTTAAGATGGATTTAATAAGTGGTAATCTATAAATGTGAGTCCACTGATAAACAAATTTGAATTCAGGGTTAAAATAGTAAATAAGAGCTAGAAATCTTAAATTTTAGATTAAAAAATCATGAATTCTCAATAAGCTAAGCATTTAATTTTTTGAATATTTCGTGTGAATATTTTTATTGTGCTGATTGCTAATTTTTTAAAACCTTTTAGGCATCGTGGCGTAAAGTTGAGTCTACTACAAATAATCAAGGGGAATATGCGAATTACTACGAAAATTATCGTTGTTTCGCTGGGTATGATGTTAATTTTAGCGTTGGCTATTACTGTGCCATCGAATATTATTGCGTACAAAACTCAGCAGAAAGAACTGAAGGAGTTGGAACGTCTGTTACGAGAAAACTATGATGGCACCATTCAAAATGAAGTGCAATTAGTCATAAGTCTTCTGAATAACGTTTACAAGGAGGTTGAGTCGGACAGTTTGACTATGGACGAAGGTAAGTTGATAGCTTCTGATATTGTCAGGGAGTTACGTTACGGAAATGATGGGTATTTCTGGATTGACACAAGGGAAGGTGTTAATGTGGTTATGCTCGGCAAAGAATCAGAGGGCAAAAGCCGATGGGAACTGAAAGATGCCAATGGCAAGTATTTAATCCAGGACATCATTAAAGCAGGTGTAAATGGGGGTGGATTTACAGAATACTGGTTTCCAAAACCGGGAGGGGAAGAACCTTTTCCCAAACGAAGTTATTCAGAGTATTTTGAGCCATTTGACTGGGTGATAGGTACAGGTAATTATGTTGATGACATCGACAGAGCCATTAATGAGGAGAAGGAGTTAACGCTCAAAGAAATGCGTTATAATATTGTGATGACCATTGTAATAACCTTGGGTATTCTCTTATTGTTCTCATTTTTAATAATAGTTGTTGGTAGACGATTTGCAGCTACTATTATCAATCTTTCAACAAACACAAAAGAAATTGCCAATGGTAACTTATTGATTAATGTACAAAGAACTCAGAGGGATGAGATTGGTGTGCTTCAGGAATCACTCCAGCGAACAGTGGCTAAGTTGCAGGAAATAATGTCTCAGATCATTGAAGGGTCAGGTAATGTATTGGCGGCAAGTGAACAAATGGCACAATCGGCTGAGCAAATTTCTAAGGGAGCTACATCGCAAGCTGCTTCTACTGAGGAAATTTCTTCTTCGATAGAGGAGATGGTTTCGAATATTCAGTCAAATGCCAATAATGCAGCACGCACTGAATCGACAGCAGGTAAAGCTGAAAAAGGAATTTTCGAATTGCAGCGTACGGTTAAGAGAAACCTGGAAGCCATGGAGAATATTACTTCTAAAGTATCGGTGATTAAGGAAATTGCTGTGCAAACCAATCTGCTGGCATTGAATGCCTCGGTGGAAGCCGCTCGTGCAGGTGAAGCAGGAAGAGGATTTGCCGTTGTAGCCGGAGAAGTACGTAAACTCTCGGAAGTTACCCAGACTGCTGCTGGTGAAATCGATGAATTATCTGTTTCGAGTCTTGAAGTGGCCGAAATATCATGGCAATCGATGGAAGAATTGCTGCCTGAGATTGCTAATATCATTCAAATGATACGTGAGATATTGGCATCGAGTAAGGAACAAGAGGCTGGAGCTAATCATATCAACAGTGCTATTCAAACCTTAGTCAGCAATACATCTGAGTTTTCGGCTTCATCCGAAGAGATGGCATCTAGCTCAGAAGAACTGTCTCGCCAGTCTGAAATGCTGAATGAAGCCATTGCGTATTTCAAAATAAAATAATGATTTATCGACGATGTGATAAAGTAACTTGCACAGGATAGGGCTTTTTTGTTGCTTTGCATCGTTTTAGACAAAATTGGTATATAACAAATTACAATGAAAAAGATTCTAAGTAGCTTATTGGTGGCATTAATGGTGTCTGCCGTATTTGCACAGGAAGAGAAAAAGCCATTCAAGGTTGAAATACATGGTTTTGTGGGAGTAAACGCCTACATGGATACACGTCAGAGTTATTCGGCTCGTAACGGAAATATCTACTTGTTTCCAAAACCTGCCGAATTAGATGATAATGGTGTTGACTTGAATGATAATGGATATTACGATATAGATGCTGCATTTAGCCGCTTTAATATTGGTGTGTCAGGTCCTGATATGTTTGGCGCCAAAAGTTTTGCCTTTATCGAAGGTGATTTTTTGGGTGATAAGAACCCTAATCATCAGGATGTGAATTTTCGTTTGCGTCATGCGTTTATCCGTTTAAATTGGGATAAAACAAGTTTATTAGTTGGTCAATACTGGCATCCGCTTTTTATCACTGAAAATTTTGCTAATACGGTGAACTTAAGTTGTGGAACGCCATATCACCCGCTTAATCGTACACCAATGGTTCGAGTAGGTTATCAGCTAAGCGATAAGATTGAGGCCATCGGTTTCCTGATGTCTCAAAATGATTTCTTGGATAAAGGTATGCACGAAGCAGCAGAGAACTCTTTAATTCCGGAAACAGCATTGCAGTTAAAATACAAATCAGATAAGTTCTTTGCAGCTGTTACAGGTGGATATAAAGTGTTAAAACCATCTTTGTATGATCTGAATATCTATGACGGAGGTAGTGGGCCTAAAGTTGCGACCGACGAAACGGCAAAAGGTGGTTATTTAACCGGATCATTAAAGAATAACTTTGGTCCGTTCACCTTGAAAACTGAGGCTTTGTTTACAGCTGGTATGACTAATGTAGTTGTGTTGGGTGGTTTTGCTGAAAAAGCAAACGATACTGACGAAAGAGAATATACAGCACTTAAAAACTTCTCAACCTGGTTAGATCTTGAGTCAAATGCAACCAAAGTGAAGCCTGGTTTATTATTTGGGTATACCAAAAACCTGGGTGCTTTTGATAAGGCAACACCATTAGCAGGATATACAATTGGTGGTAGCATTGCTGATATGTATAGCATTGTGCCTCGTGTGAAGTTTATGGCAACGCCTAAAATGTGGTTCGGTGTTGAGTGGATGTATGTGGTTGCTGCCTATGGAGGTAAAGACTCTGAAGGAAATTACAAGTATGACGAGTATGCTAAGCCAATTGATACAATCGATTACAAAAACAGCCGTTTCACCGCAAGCATGCGTTATACGTTTTAATAACCTGAGTTCGACGTAAAATTTTGAACTCAGAACGCTTACAAATAGTAAGTTTCAAGTGTATGTTGGCGAAAGAATAGCGGGCTATTTTGAGTCAATAACACGAAGAAAATTGCTGTTTGTAAGTGGAATTATAGAACTTTGAATAAAAAACTGATCTTCTGCGTCAAATTTT
>DIYS01000049.1 GCA_002429115.1 Saccharicrinis sp. UBA6048
GGGTGTCTTTCGCACAAAACAGGAGTTGAAAAACAACTACCATCGCGATTATTCGGCATACATTGAGAACCCTTTCTTTCCGGATACAAAAATCAAGGCTATCTGGAAATAGCCTCATCCATCAGTTCAGCTTGTAAAGCGTGACTATAATCAATACGTTGTGGTTGATTCTTCTCATTTAGTGACACCATCGTAAAATTCGTTTCAATGGCTAATTGTCGTCCGGGCGTGTAAAGTTTCTCAACCCATATTTTTACATTCACTGTTAAGCGAACAGCTTCCGCTTTAACTACTACCGCAACTACTTCTATAATAGAGTCAGGCTCAATTGGCTTTAAGAATTGAATTTCGGAAGTATTGGCTGTAAACATGCGTTGGCGTGTATAGCGAGTTGCTGATATATACGCCGCTTCATCCATCCATTGCATGGCTTTGCCTCCAAATAAACTATTGTTGGCGTTTAAAGTGTTGGGAAATATTGCTTTACAGATGCGCGTTTCGCTTAATTTATAATTATTTTCCATCGTAGTTGTTAATTTATGATGCAAAAATAGCATTAGTAATGAACAAATGTTCAAAATAAATGGTATTTTTGTCCATCAATTTTTCTCAATATGCCACGACCTAAAAGAAAAAGATTAATAGAAAAGCCTCCTCCGGTGGATGGCTTTAAGCCGTTTGGAGTACCAATGCAGGATCTTGAGCCTGTTATCTTGTTGTATGAGGAGTATGAGGCAATACGATTGACAGATTATGAAAGATTAACACAGGAAGAAGCTGCGGTTAAAATGAACGTCTCACGTCCAACATTTACACGCATTTATGAGCGGGCTCGCTCAAATATGGCGAAGGCACTTGTTGAGGGTAAAGCGTTTATGATAGAAGGAGGCGATTTTCATTCTGAGAATCATTGGTATAAATGTAATGCCTGTCAGAAGTTGAACATTGATCTGGCGGAAATTGACGAATGTCGCTATTGTGAGAGTAAGGATATCAGGGCTTTAAATTAGAAGTTATGGAAGGAAGAGAACAACGGGGAAATTGTATTTGTGTGAAATGCAATGTAAAATATCCTCACTATAAAGGGCAGCCATGTCGTGAAGAAAAATGTAGTAAGTGTGGTCAGCCTTTAATGCGCGAAGGAAGTTATCATCATCAATTATATTTAAAAAAAATAGGAGATCAAACGTATGAAAATAGCAATTCCGACAAGGGAAAATGTTGTAGATGATCATTTTGGACATTGTGAAGCCTATACGGTATACACAGTAAGCGATAATGCAATTGTTGAATCAGAGCAGCTTGCTTCACCTGAAGGATGCGGATGTAAAAGCAATATCGCCTCTGTTCTTCAGGAAAAAGGCGTAAAGGTAATGTTAGCAGGTAATATGGGAAATGGCGCTTTAAATAAGTTGAATGCACACGGTATTGATGTTATTAGAGGTTGCTCGGGAAATGTGAAAGAACTAGCAGAAGCCTACCTGGAAAAGAAATTATCAGATTCGGGAGAAGGGTGTCAACAACACAATCAGCATGCAGCAGGTCATCAGTGCCAGCACTAATTGACATGTCAGCAAGGTATTTGAGGCTATCTGTTCAGATGGCCTTTTTTTCGTTTAAAGCTTTTTTATAGCTTGAAATTGCTCTTTCCCTTGCAGCTTTGTGTTCTACAATTGGCGCAGGATAGTTACTGCTATTAAAGTCATCAATCCATTGACGAATATATTTAAGTTCAGGATCAAATTTTTTTTGCTGTTCTGACGGATTAAAAATTCTGAAATAAGGAGCTGCATCGCAACCTGTTCCTGCAGCCCACTGCCAGTTGCCGTTGTTGGATGCTAACTCGTAATCCAATAGCTTTTCGGCAAAATAAGCTTCGCCCCAGCGCCAGTCAATCAGCAGATGTTTGCAGAGAAAACTGGCACATACCATACGCACCCTATTGTGCATAAAACCTGTAGTATTTAACTGACGCATACCTGCATCAACCATCGGGTAGCCGGTTGTGCCATTACACCAATGCTTAAACTCTGCTTCATTGTTTCGCCAACGAATGGCATTATAGGATGCTTTAAAATTATTGCTCACAACATGAGGGAAATGAACGAGTATCTGCAGAAAGAACTCCCGCCATATTAATTCGCTGAGGAATACCTCATGATTATCACCCAAATGATTCAATATTTGTCTGATGCTAATGGTGCCAAAGCGCAAGTGCGGACCAAGGTGCGTGGTGCTGTCCAGTGATGGTATATCTCGCTCTTCAGCATAATGATCCAGATTACTTAAGTTCCAATCAGGCACGTAAATGGAGGAAGTTTTTAAACCTAAAGAATCAAGTGTAGGAAATGGAATCGTGTGCTTAAGGAAATTAGTCGATCTAAGGTGTTCAGTCTTTGTTTTATCCTTTTCATACAGACTGAGCCATTGCTTTTTATAGGGAGTATATACAGTATAAGGTGAAGCATCTTTTTTCAGAATTTTATCTGCCTCAAAGATGACATGGTCCTGATGTTGAACTACTTTAATGTTGTTGTCCTGTAAAAGTTTTGTAATACGTTCGTCCCGTTGAATAGCATACGGTTCGTAGTCGCGATTAAAGTGGACTTCAGCAATATCAAATTGACTAATAATCTCTTTCCAGATATCAATTGCTTGCCCCTTTTTTATATGAATACCACTTGAAGACGATTGTGATAAATGCTCATTAATCCTGTTTAGTTGTTGATATATAAAGGTTACTCGTGCGTCGTCAACAGGGAGTTCATCAATAATATTATCATCAAAAATAAATAATGGAAGCACCGGATATGGCGAGGCCAATGCGGCGTTTAAGGCTGGGTTATCCTCCAATCGCAAATCGCGCCGAAACCAATGTATGTTAATCGTTTCTTTCATTTAGCAAGTTGATTGATCATACCATTAAATATATAGTGGTGAAAGGGCAGAACAGTATACCAATATAATCGACCCAACAGTCCTTTGGGACGAAATGTGGCTGTTTGGACCAGCGTATCGCCATTGAGTCTGAACTCGAGCCAAGCTTCACCCGGTAATTTCATTTCTGCATATAAAAGCAGGCGTGCTTCGGTTTTGTTGGCATAAAGAACGCGCCAGAAATCAATCACGTCACCACTTTCAATTTTAGTTCGTTGTGTACGTCCACGGCGTAATCCAACGCCACCGCTCAACCGATCAAGAAAACCTCGAAGTTGCCACAGCCAATTAGCATGATGCCAACCTGTTATGCCACCAATGCGCCATATTTTTTCCAGTGTTACATTGCTTTTATTGACTTTCGCTTTGCGTTTATCTATGTAACAGCCAAACGTAGGGACTTCAATAAAATCGGACAACTTAAAATCGTGATTGCTGATGACGAGCGCATCTTTCCAGCTTGAAAGTATTTGTTCGTCTTTTATTTCACTAAAAGCTGCCTGCAGGGCTTTTTCATAGCTTATTGGTTCAATGCCTAATAATTCATTAATTGATTTATTTCTGCAAATAACCTCAATCTTCATGCTGTCAACCAATGCTATGGCCAGTTTGTAGCTGGTGGTTGTGATAAAATATAACCAGTAGGAGGACAGCCGGGGTGTCATGACCGGCACAACCCTGATGTATCGCTTAAGTTTTCTGATCTTAGCATAACCTAAGAGCATTTGCTTATAGGTAAGGAGATCGGGACCTCCAATGTCAAAATTTTGATTGAATGTACCTGGATGATTGATTGTTACCATTAAAAACTTAATCACGTCGGATATGGCAATTGGTTGACAATAGGTATTCAACCATTTTGGTGTAATCATTACAGGTAGTTTTTCAACCAGATCACGAATGATTTCAAAGGAGGCACTGCCAGAACCAATGATAATACCGGCACGAAGCGTCGTTAAGGCATAAGAGCCTTTTGATAGTTCTGCTTCTACATTCTTTCTTGATTGTAAATGTGGCGAAAGCTCTTTTTCATTAATAATGCCACTAAGGTAAATGACCTGTTTAACTTGAGTTTGTTCCAAAGCCTCCCTGAAATTAATGGTAGATTCCAGTTCCTTTTGCTGGTAGTTTTTATCGCTTGACATAGAATGTACCAGGTAAAAGGCAATATCTATGTCTTTGGGAATGTTGAGAAGTGATGTTTTATCCGTTAAGTCTGCCTCTGTAACACTCACAAATTCCTCATAGTATTCAGGTATATGAAAACGCATATGATCGCGCACCAGGCAGGTGACATGATGTCCCTTCTGTATCAAATTTGGGAGTAAGCGTTTACCAATATATCCGGTAGCACCGGTTAATAATACCTTCATGCAAATATAATGCGTTAAAGGTGCTAAATGTTCAGTAATTAATCAGAATGTATAAACAAAAAAATGGTTTATCCTTTAGCAAACTTTCTTGCCAGTATTGGATATAGAAAAACAGCCATCAAAATAACAAGCGTACCAATGTAAAAGCCCCCAGACATAAACTCGCTTTGTCCAAAAATGAAGAAAGCTAAAAAGATGCCGTACACAGGTTCCATATTAATTGCTAGAACGACGGTGTAAGCCGACAGTACTTTCATAACGTCCACGGATACAACAAAGGCATAAGCTGTGCAAACAACTCCTAAAATAATAACATAAATGATGTCGGAAGTGCTTGGCTGTAGTAAGTTATAAGGTAATGTGTTAGTAGCTAAAAGGAAAATACCAATGGCCACAAACCCACTCAGCATTTCATAAAAGCTAATGGTAACCGGATGATACTTGTTAATAAACTGCTTGTTAAGTACCGTAAATAAACCGGCCAGAAATGCAGATGTTAAAGCAGTAATAATTCCTTCCAGATAATTAAACTCAAACTGAAAGATCAGGTAGAGCCCAATGATAATGATGAATCCGATGAATACTTCGAGCCACTTAATTTTTTTGCGGAAGATAATTGGTTCTAAAAAACTGGCAAATAAAGTGGTGGATGCCATGCAACCCAAGGTGACTGACACATTTGAAATTTTCACGGCATGAAAAAAAGTGATCCAATGCAGTGCCACGACCAATCCAACACCCATGATGCGCATACTGTTGGCAAAACCAATGTTTATAGGGGTTTTCTTATACCAAATATAAATACCCAAAGCCAATGATGCGATAATCATCCGGTACCATACCATTTGTGGTGCTGGTAAAGTAATTAGCTTGCCCAAAATTGCAGTAAATCCATACAGCAAAACAACGAAATGCAATTTTAAGTGATTCTTTAATAGATCATTCATAGTAATACACTGGTTAATTTCCCTAAGCTGGACAAGCCAGAAAAGTATCAAGTATCAAGATGTGAGTATCAAGATGATACTCAGCTTGCTTAAATTAATCTTTAAAAAAATACACTGCTTGCCCCGAGTTTCTCGGGGAATTTCAATTTTTAGAGACTATAAAGCAGCCACAAAAATATAAATCTTTGAACTATTCACGCTAATTTTGTCCATCATCGTTTAATGGATTGAAAATTGAGCTTGCTCAGAACCAAACGTACTTATTTAGTTGTCAAGCAGAAATTAATAACAGACAATAGTTTTGTGGAATTACTTATTAAACTTCTTAAATGCCACTTCAACAGGTGAATCCGGCGGTAAAAAGGTAAATTTAATTTTACTGTTTTTACTTTTTACCCAACTGGCAAAGTCATTAAATTCGCCATTCTGAACCACACTGGTGAACTTCAATACCTTTATTTTACCACCTAGACCTAATTGATATTTGATTCTATTTCTACTGAAAACAGGATACCGAAACTGATGCTGAAGTTCTAAAATATTATGGTAGGCTATGGTAGTTTGGCTTCGAGTGATGAGGTGATTCACAATGATTCCATTTTCCGTTAAATCAATTGATGTCAATCGTGACATTAATCGGATGAGCAAAGTTGACAGTAATAGTAGAATTACTATTCCTGCGAGAATAACAGTGGAGTTTTCAGTACGTAATGTCAGAATGGCACAAATAACTATTAGTACTAAAACAGGCATTATTTTGTCGAAGAGGAAGTAATTGTTTGAGGCGTATCTGGTCATTGGGTATTCACTTTATTGAGGATCTACATGAATAGGGATTTTATATCGAATAGGAACTTTTTTGCCTTCATGTTCAGCCGGTTTCCAATCAGGCATTGAATTAATAACTTTCACTATGCTTTGTTCAAAAGTAGATAACTTGTCTGAATACAAAGGTTCAACAATCTCTACATTAACAGTATTGCCAAACGTATCAATTACGAATGTAACCGTTGCACTGGTTGTAGGGTGATCTTCTGAGTCATATTTAATTCCGTTAGCCAGGAAATTGCCAAAGGCACTTTCACCACCTGGAAATTCAGGCATTGTCTCTGCAATATATAATACTTGCCTGCCCTGAATCGTATCGACAGAGGTTGGTTTTTCACTATCTAAACTCTCGAATTTTAAAGGATAATCTGTCCCATTAATACATCCTATATAGTACTTATTCTTATAGTCCCCAAAATCTTCAAGTTTTTCAGTATATTTCATAGTATTGAGGTCAAAAAAGTAACGACCAAACGAATCCTCCATTACAATTAATTTATTACCTGAATCATAATACAATTCGATATAGGTACGCCCACCCCAATTTAATGTCATATCAATTGTATCGGTCTTAGAAGATTGAGTTTCAAATAGAATCTTTCGGTTGTATTCAGCGAGAAATGGATGGATTAACTGTTGTCCATAGCTAATTTTTAAATCTATTTTTTCTATTTCAAACGAAATGAATGTCCATGGTTCATCATCAGGGTTCCAGTTTTTAATCCGTTCATCAAGCATTATCATTATGCTATCAACCAAGGCAGAATCAGTTTTTGTTTGTGCTTGGGTATTATATATTAGCGAAATGTGTATGAATGTAATTGCTAGGTATTTAATCATCTTTTGCAGATATTATTATTCGAAGCTTATTATATGATTACTAATCTTTTTCAATACTCAATAAATACTTGCTCTTTGGGGCATAATAAAAACTAACCAGATCTCCTTCCGAACAATTTTCAAACAACACCTTATCGACCCTGTAAAGAGTGTTATCAACTATAAAATCAAATCGTGTGAATTCGTTCATTGGATTGTTATGAGGTCGCGTGGTCATATTCCCACTACCTGCTTCAAAGTCACGTTTTGACTGTTTTCTTTGAAGTACCTTTCGTTCAGCTACCTTTCTGTTGTTTCTGATATCTTCATAGTATTTGCCATTCATACGATGACTCACCCAAATTGAAAAAGCAATACAGGCCAGAATAATTATTCCATCTAATTCAGTAAAACTGATCTCATTGAAATCATAAAAAGAATGATGAATTATTAGAGCTATATTGCTTAGTAGCACAAATAAGAAAACCGGAAGGAGGTAGCCCATTCTGCATTGATGCCGCAGTTCTTTAATGTCGGCTTGTGTTAATGATTTGGTCATAATGGTTTGAAATTAATTTATTTCGATGATTTAACAAATAGGATTACTGAATTACCTGCCTAACGAAAATTCATTTTCTAATGATTTTTAAGAGCAGACTAGTATCTTTAAACAAATTAAAAGAGACTTGAAACAACCAGATATTCTAACTTTGTTATCTGCTTCAGAAGGTTTAATTACAAAATGTTGACCATCTCCCGTTTTTAAC
>DIYS01000007.1 GCA_002429115.1 Saccharicrinis sp. UBA6048
TTGACAACCTGAGGTGTTACGAATAACTTTAGAATATTGCCTTAAAAGTAATTGACGCAGGCTGACTTTTCACTTTTATCCCAACCACTATAGATGCACTCCTTCTGTCATTACCTGATAATAGATTGGCGTTTCTGAGAACTGATTATGCCAGTCGACTTTTGAATAAATATAAAGGGTCATCGATTGTTTAGAATCAAATTCCACCTTGTATCGCGCGTCCATATATTGCTGCTCAACACCAAAATCAACTTTTTCAGGAGTTAAAACAAAAATCTGAATGTCTTTATAGGTGTTATTAATTTCTGGAAATAACAAGATAACTTCAGCGTATGGATTTAATACCTGAATATGCTCTTTCACAAGCTCAGCAATATTTCCGTTCTGTTTGTTCATGCCGCAAAAGTATAAAGTAAAATGTAACTAAAAACAGACATATAGCATTACTTACTTCTTTTTTAATAATGGATCGGACAATAGACATTTATACGTCGAAAAACATTGAGCAAGGATTGAAAGCCTGACTCTAAAACCAATTACGCATGTTATCATCAAGTTAATAAAAAAGAAATATCGCACTTTTAAGTGCGATATAAGGGAATGTAAAAAAAGGGAAGTAAAGGGTTAGGTCAGTTATCAGGTATAATCGAGAAATCGGGAATAATTGGATTGCGTTACTAATCCGGATACAAATATAATAAACAATTTCATATTTCGTACTTTTTAGTTCGTTTTATTTTAATATTTTAATATCAAAGATTCCTCCATATTCAAATTCTCCAACATGAGACTTAGCTCTTCAATCACTTTCAATATCACTTCTATTTTAAATCTAACAAATACATCCACAACTAAAACCCTAACTCACAATACATAACAGATACCATCAAAATGATAAAAATTCTTGTTACAATCCAACTAACCCAGATAAGCAACTTAGAATAACATTGAATAAAGCCTTTTTGAATAATTGAGTTTTATTCACTTTTTATAAATACCAACTTCATAACCATAAGATACTATTTAGTTTCTATATAAATACACAAAACACCTCACATCTTTTACACATCAAAGTTTATAAGAACATTAGATACATTACATTTGCAGAATAACAATCAAAATATCGATTAAAATAAATTAAATAGTATGGAATGAACACCTAAACTTGATCATCTTCACCCACTCTTTAAAGACTGATCAAGTTTATTTTGAGGTTCCTCGCCTGCATCAAGCAGGCACCAGACTGTTCAAACATAAACTAAAAACAGATGAAAAATGACTTTTTAAGCATGCGGGAATTTATTGACATTCCTGATATGAGCATGCATGAATCCATTGAGAATTTTCAGAATTTCATTGACCAATTCGAAGACAAGCAAACTTACCCTTATGGTTTTATGGCAAACAGTGCAGTCTCCAAAAACATGACTATTGTGGATTACTACACAAAGCAAGAATTCGAAACCATTAGCTTTGTTTCCAACAATTATCTAGGACTCTCACATCATCCTAAAGTAAAACAAGCCGCAATAGACGCGATCGAAAAATATGGTGTCGGCACCTGTGCAGCTCCTCCTATTGGTGGCTATATCAGCATTCACAAAGAGCTGGAAGATAAACTGGCCAAACTTCACGGCAAAGAAAAAGCCATCTTATTTAATTCGGGCTACTCAGCCAATATTGGGGTATTTCAAAACATGTTCAATAAATCAGACATCGTATTTACCGATATGTTTGTTCATGCCAGTATTTATGACGGACTTAAGAACAATACAAATGTAAAGATCTACAAACACAATGACATGGACTACCTTGAGCTCATCCTAAAAAGAGCACAGGGAAACTACAGAAACATGACCATTGTAGTAGATGGAGTTTTTTCGCAAGATGGTGATTTAGCAAACCTGCCAGCCATCTGTGATTTAGCAGAAAAATATGGTGCAATGGTTTTTGTTGATGATGCCCACGGAGCCGGCGTACTTGGCAAAAACGGCAAAGGAACACTGGATCACTTTGGCGTTGAAGATCGCGTTGATTTAGTAATAGGCACCTTTAGCAAATCCATGGGAACAGCCGGCGGTTACATAGCAGGCTCCGAAAAGCTCATTGAATATATGCGACACTATTCCCGCTCAAGTATCTTTTCTGTTTCCGTTGCACCTGCAATAGTAGCAGCAGCATCTAAAGCCATCGATTTATTTACTGAAGAACCACAGCACATCCAAAAGCTATGGGACAATGCGAGATATTTAAAGAAAAAACTGGTCGAAAATGGATTTGATATTGGCAACTCAGAAACGCCAATTACACCATTAATGATTCGCGACGACGAAAAGACACTTTTTACAGCACGCAAGCTTCTGGAAAATGGCATTTACGTTATTCCGGCCATCTATCCAGCTGTCAAAATAAACGATTCGAGGTTTAGAGTTAGCATAACTGCACAACACGAAACTTCAGACTTAGATATATTTTGTAAATTGCTTCTTGAAATAAACCAAAAATACGATTTAAAACTTACAAATTAATCATTATCAAATGCCAAGCATTAGAGAAAAGAAGTCCATTGCTTCAAAACTTAACCTTATCAAAACAATTGGAAGAGTTCTTAAAGAAAGAGGCTATTCCAAACTAAGCATCAATTTAATATCGGAAGAATCCGGTGTTGATAAAGCTTTTATTTATCGCCACTACAAGGATTTTGACGGTTTACTAAAAGCCTATATCAGCCAGCAGGATTACTGGCTAAAAAGCCTGTCTCAATTGGCTGAATTCAAAATTGAGAATCACCGAGAATTTATGAAAGGGCTTATCATAAATCAATTCAAGGATTTATACAATAACGAAGAACTCCAACAGTTTCTGGTTTGGGAATTAGGCGATAAAGAAGGCTTTACAACCTCCGTTGCCATAGAGCGCGAGATACTAGCCGAACCCCTTTATGCACAAGCCAGGGATGTATTTAGCAGGTATAATATTAATACCAACATGCTATATGCCATTCTCGTTTCGGCTGTATATTACCTGATTCTGCATAAAGACAAATCTACATTTGGCGAGTTCGACTTTACCGAAAAGCAGGATGTAGATGAATTTTTGAAAACTCTCAACTGGCTTATTGATGTTGTATTTGACAAGCTTGAAAACGACGATAAAATGGAGAGTGTCGCTATAAAAGCCCATGAAAAAGGCATGTCTGTCGATGACATTGTCGAGATTACAGGCCTTTCGAAAAACAAAGTCAATACCTTAATTCACAAATTCTGAAATCTAGATAAAACCGGATGCCTCATAAGGCATCCTTCTTTTTTTTGCTAAAACACAAAAAAGCTCATAAATCATACGATCTATGAGCTTTTCTTTGTATTTGATTCATACATTGTCGGGGTACCAGGACGATACCCCACTCTCGTAAATCACTTATTTTCTTCTTGTTACAAATTCAATTTTTAAGAGGTCACCTCGCTGGTCACCTACTTTTATAAACCTTTGTTTATCAATTCAATACTACGTAATTTAAGACTAAAATGCAATAAATTGAGTCAAAATTCTTTTCCTATTGTTTTAATATGAATTACAGTACTTTTAATCTAATTGTTAGCACTAATTTGCCAACATCTCATATTTATGTTAACATATAGTAAAGAATAAGGCCTACACATTCAATAACGACACCGTAATAGTGTTTTATCCTTTGT
>DIYS01000024.1 GCA_002429115.1 Saccharicrinis sp. UBA6048
CTGTTTTGGAGATAATGAAGAGTGAAAACTTATTGTTAAGAACAAAAGAAACAGGAAAATATATTCTGG
This sequence comes from Saccharicrinis sp. UBA6048, assembly GCA_002429115.1. Classification (GTDB taxonomy): domain Bacteria; phylum Bacteroidota; class Bacteroidia; order Bacteroidales; family Marinilabiliaceae; genus Carboxylicivirga. Next base: position 70 of record DIYS01000024.1, read on the forward strand.
ATAACTTACGTAAAAGGCAGTATATTAGTGAGGTGAGGGGCAGAGGCCTTATGGTTGGTGTGGAAACCGGACAAAAAATTTCTCCATTAAGGAGTAGTTTATTGTTTAAAAATTATATTTTTACCGGCGTTTCCGGCACATGTACAATGAGGTTATTGCCTCCTATGACTCTCAACAAGAGCAATGTAGACTACTTTATGGGTAGTTTGGATGCTGCTGTTGATAGTGGTTAACACATCAATAATGGTAAGATCATACTGGAACGAAGAATGGAAGGAACTTAAACTTGAAGAAGGAGCGTTAAAGAAACGCTACGCGATTTCAAATTATGGAAGAATTATCAGTTTTACTGACGTTATTAAAAACGGCGACTACATAAGAGGTGGTCGGTTAAGGGGGTATCCTACTTTACCGCTTCGACCTTTTGGAAAGTCAAAAACGTTTTACGTACATAAACTAGTAGCTGAATTATTTATTCCTAAGACGACGGCAGATCAAGAGTATGTTATTCACCTTGATTATAACAAATCCAACAATTTTATTGAAAACCTGAAATGGGCGGATAAGAAGGAGATGTTTGCACATCAGCAAAAAAATCCTTCAGTACTTGAAGCCCGTGAAAAGCAAAAAGGACGCAAAACACAGCAAGGGCATAAACTTACAGCGACCCAGGTGATGCGATTGAAGATGAAAATTAATGATCCGAATCGCAAAACACGTTTGAAAATCATTGCCCGTGAATTTGGTATAAGTGAAATGCAACTTTACCGGATAAAATCGGGAGAAAACTGGGCGCATATTAAGGTGGATATGCCATCAGAAGAAGGTAAGTAAAGGCCTTTCCGGACGATTTTTGGCTGTTTTTGTGTAAGTTTATAATTTAAAACTTTGTTTTTCTTATAGGTTGACACAAGGGCAACTCAAAAATCAGTAGCATGAAGGTTAATAAATTAGCCATTATTGGCGGAGGTAATTTAGGAACAGCCATTGCCAGAGGTGTTTTGGCAAAAGGTTTATTGAAAGCATCACAGATCGTTATTACGCGCAGAAGAACTTCGTTGTTGAGTGAATTTGCAGAGAAAGGGGTGCTTGTTACAAAGGATAATGTTGAAGCTGCAAAAGATGCTGATGTGATTTTACTGGGCGTAAAACCATATCAGCTGGAAGCAGTAGTGAAGCAAATTGGTCCGGAGTTAAAAGAAGATACCTTGTTGATCTCATTAGCAACCGGGATCGATTCAAATAAGATTCAATCATATAGTCCCATTAGCTTACCGATATTCCGAGCGATGCCAAATACGGCCATCGAAATTGGAGAGTCGATGACCTGTATTTCTTCATTTAATGCATCAGAAGAGCAGGAGCAGCAGGTACTGCAGTTGTTTTCAGAGATGGGCGAAGCCATTATCATTCCTGAGGAGCTGATGGCTGCTTCTACTGTGTTGGCAGCATGTGGAATAGCGTTTGCTATGCGCTTTATTCGTGCAGCTACCCAGGGAGGGATAGAGATTGGTTTTGGCTCCAAACTGGCCTTCCAGATATCAGCGCAGACAATTAAAGGCGCTGCCGATTTATTAATTCAAAAAGGAACACACCCAGAAGATGAGATAGATAAGGTGACAACGCCACGTGGTGTTACCATATCTGGTCTAAACGAAATGGAACATCAGGGATTTAGTTCCTCATTAATAAAAGGATTGCTGACTTCTTACAACAAGATTGAAAACGGAAAGTAGTTGGCAATAATAACATCCTTGTACACTTATTTCAATACTTAAATTATGAAACGATTTCTGACAGTAGATGATATTGGTGATCTGAAGATTGCTTTACAGGAGGCAGTTGAGGTCAAGAAAAATCCTTATGCCTGGGATACACTTGGTAAAAACAAAACCATTACACTTATATTTTTCAATTCAAGCCTGCGAACACGATTAAGTACGCAAAAAGCAGCCATGAATCTGGGGATGAATGTGATTGTGTTGGACGTAAATAAGGATGGCTGGAAGTTGGAAACAGAATTCGGAGTTGTAATGGATGGCGATAAACCGGAGCACCTGCGTGAAGCAGTGCCTGTTATAGGTCGCTACTGTGATATAATTGGTGTTCGCTCATTTGCATCTTTTGAAGATAAACAGGCAGATTATGAAGAGCAGATTCTAAGTCAGTTTATTGAATTTGCAGGCGTGCCGGTGATTAGTATGGAATCGGCAACGCGTCATCCTATGCAGGCTTTTGCTGATCTTTTCACTATTGAAGAATATAAAACCAAAGAGCGCCCAAAAGTGGTATTGACATGGGCACCCCATCCGCGTGCCTTGCCTCAGGCTGTGCCTAATTCGTTTGTTGAGTGGATGAAAGAGGCAGATTTGGATTTGGTTGTTACGCATCCCGAAGGCTATGAGTTAGCAACGGAATTTACCAAAGGTGTAAATGTTGAGTACGATCAGAAAAAGGCCTTTGAGAATGCCGATTTTATATATGCAAAAAACTGGGCTTCATATACCGAATATGGTAAGATATTAAGTCAGGATAGGAGCTGGACCGTTGATGAGGAAAAAATGGCATTGACCAATAATGCAAAGTTTATGCATTGTTTGCCTGTGCGTCGGAATATGATTGTTAGTGATGGGGTTATTGATAGTGAGAATAGCATTGTAATAGATGAAGCGGCTAACCGTGTGGTATCGGCACAGGTGGTGATTAAACGGATGTTGGAATCTATAAAATAAAGGTATGTACGACAGGTTGACCATAGTAAAAGTGGGTGGAAAAGTGGTGGAAGAGGCAGAGTCGCTGAGAGAATTTATTAAAGATTTTGCCAGTATTGCCGGACAAAAAATTTTGGTGCATGGTGGCGGCAGATCAGCCACTTCAATGGCCAGCCAACTGGGCATTGAAACTAAAATGGTGGATGGCCGACGCATTACTGATAAAGAGATGTTGGATGTGGTGGTGATGGTGTATGGAGGACTTGTCAATAAGAATATTGTCGCTCAGTTGCAGGCTTTGAACAAACAGGCTGTGGGGCTAACAGGTGCTGATCTGGATTGCGTACGTGCCATTAAGCGTCCGGTAAAAGATATTGATTATGGATATGCTGGTGATGTCACGGCTGTTAATACGGAGCAGCTTGAAGACTTGGTCATAAATGGCGTGATACCTGTTGTTGCGCCTTTAACACATAATGGGCAAGGGCAATTGTTGAATACCAATGCAGACACCATGGCGGCTGAACTTGCCAAAGCTTTTTCCAGATCGTTCAGGGTGCAATTGGTGTATTGCTTTGAGAAGAAGGGAGTATTGGAGAATCCGGATGATGATAATTCGGTGATACCTAATCTGAACATGAGCTTATATGAAGAGCATAAAGCGTCTGGTGCTATCAATGCCGGTATGATCCCTAAGCTGGATAATGGTTTTGGAGCACTAAAGCAAGGTGTTTCAGGAGTGTTTATCTCAAATGTAGAAAGTTTAAAAAACGGTTTCACAACAGGAACTTTGTTATCACTTGACTAGATGGAGGCGAAGCAGAAAAAATATACAGGGGAGGCAATTGAGTTGCTCAAGCGACTGATTACAACGCAGTCGTTTAGTAAGGAGGAAGATGAGGTGGCTCAGATAATGAGTGATTATTTAAGTGAGAATGGTCTTGAGGTGCAGCGGCAAGATAACAATGTGTGGTGTTGTGCTCAACCCAAAGACCCTGGTAAGCCAACCATTTTGCTTAATTCTCATCTGGATACGGTAAGGCCTTCTTCCAAATGGTCGTATGATCCTTTTGGAGCAATCATAGAGGGAGATAAGCTGATTGGATTGGGCAGTAACGATGCTGGTGGCCCTTTGGTAGCGTTGATGGCTACTTTTTTAAGTTTAAAGGATGAGGTTTTACCATATAACCTTGTGTTCGCAGCGACTGCAGAAGAGGAGATATCCGGCAGCAATGGTGTGGCATCCATTTTACCTCAGTTAGGTTCAATTGATCTGGGTATTGTTGGCGAACCTACGCAGATGCAAATGGCCGTGGCAGAGAAAGGGCTGATGGTTTTAAATTGTGAAGCTCATGGAAAAACAGGTCATGCAGCACGGGATGAGGGCGAAAACGCTTTATATAAAGCCATTCAGGATATCGAGTGGTTTCGTTCGTATCAATTTGAGAAAGTTTCGCCTCACCTTGGATCAGTGAAAATGACCGTCACACAGATTGAAGCAGGGAGTCAGCACAATGTAGTACCCGATTCATGCAAGTTTGTGGTTGATGTGCGCTTAAATGAATGCTATTCAAATAAGGAACTTCATCATATAATTGAGCAACATGTTGGGTGTGATGTAAAGGCTCGCTCTTTTAGGTTGAACAGTTCATTTATACCAATGGATCATCCATTGGTTAAAAAGGGGATTGAGATCGGACTGAGTTATTATGGATCACCAACAACATCTGACCAGGCAGTAATGGACTTTACAACCATAAAAATTGGTTGTGGGGATTCGGCGCGTTCGCATACGCCGGATGAATATATCTACTTATCAGAGATTGAAAGTGGTGTGGATATTTATTTGAAATTATTAAAAGATTTGAACTTGTAGCAGATGTGTTGCAAACTCATCCCCTATTGAATATTTGGAGGGATGCCGACAGGCTAATGCGTTTAGCTTAAGCTGTAAGTCAAAGTGGGCAGGCCAGAGCAAGAGGCCAGGCCTGGGGTAGCGTGAGGTCTTCAAGGGGGCACTTGAGGAGGCTGTGCGCAGGCAGGAATCGAAGATCGGCGAAGCCAATTGAAGAGCGATGTGGGATGAGGGCTTCTCTTGCTCTAGACTTTTTTGCTTAGCTTTTTGTGGCAATGACATCGGAATGATTAAGAATTGAGTATTCTTAATTATTTCAGCTAAAGTAGGGTTTGGGACAAGGTCCCAATAGTAAAGATTGTAAATGGATCTTTAAGTTAATGCTAATAGCCAACAGGCGGGGGTGTAACTTAGGACTTAAATGCAACTGTACTGGATATAAAAGTGATTGTTTTTACGCATTCATATGATAGGAGCTAATAAACAGCATCCTGATTTTGAATGGTTTTCATGAAATAATTTAAAAGCTCTAGTAATGAAACTTTGGGATAAAGGAACTTCGGTAGACAAGCGAATTGAGGAATTCACAGTAGGACGTGATCGCGAGCTGGATGTTTTTCTGGCACCTTTCGATATATTGGGAACGATGGCACACATTACGATGCTCGAAAGTGTGGGCTTATTGGAACAAGATGAATTGAAAAAACTGTTGTCTGAGCTGAAAGCTTTATATGCAAAAGCTAATGCTGGTGACTTTGAAATTGAAGAAGGCATTGAAGATGTCCATTCTCAGGTTGAACTTCTATTGACACGCCAATTGGGCGATGTCGGAAAAAAAGTGCACAGTGGTCGCTCGCGTAATGATCAGGTATTGTTGGATTTAAAGCTCTATACTCGAAATCGAATTGAAGAGGTGGTAAAAGCGATTGATAAGCTTTTTAATACGCTTCAGAGTAAAAGTGAAGAGCATAAAGCGATCTTGATTCCGGGATATACACACTTGCAGGTGGCTATGCCTTCATCATTTGGAGTTTGGTTTGGTGCATTTGCCGAAAGTTTGGCTGATGACTTATTGCTTATGCAGGCAGCCTGGCGAACGGCCAATCAAAATCCACTGGGTACGGCAGCAGGTTATGGCTCATCCTTTCCGCTTAATCGAACTTTCACGACGGAGTTACTGGGTTTTGAAGATTTAAACTACAATGTGGGCTATGCACAAATGGCACGAGGTAAGATGGAGCGAACAGTAGCCTATGCCTTGTCATCAGTAGCACAAACGGTAGGTAAATTAGCTGTGGATGGTTGTTTGTTCACCAGTCAGAATTTCGGTTTTATAAAATTGCCTGATGAATTGACCACCGGATCCAGCATTATGCCGCATAAGAAAAATCCGGATGTGTTTGAATTGTTGCGGGCGCATTGCAATAAGCTGCAAGCCTTGCCTGAGTCGATTGGTATGATTACGGCCAATTTGCCAACAGGCTATTTTCGTGATTTACAATTGATAAAGGAAGTGTTTATGCCGGCTTTTGACGAGTTACTTGACTGTCTTGAAATAGCGAATTTTGCCATTGAGAATATTCAGGTTAAAAACGATGTAATGCTTGACGAGCGCTATAAATTAGCCTTTAGTGTTGAGGAGGTTAATAAGTTGGTGTTAAGTGGTGTTCCATTCCGTGATGCCTATAAGCTAGTAGGTAGGGCCATTGAAGCAGGTGAATTTAAAACTGATGGTCAGGTGAACCATACCCATGAAGGTTCTATTGGAAACTTGTGTAACGATAAAATTGAGAAGAAGAAGAATAAAATCATTAACGAATTTGGTTTTAACTTGGTTGAAAAAGCGATACAAAACCTGTTAAAGTAAAATATAGATCGAATTACTTTTGAGGGATCATCTTATGGTCCCTCTTTTTTTTATCATCTTATGAATGCCCTGCCCCATTTTGTGACAGGGCGTAGAATTTTGTGACAGGAAGACGCGTGTTTCTGACAGGGAGTGAAAAACGAGCAGTATTTAGTATCCTGTCATGAATATTATAGTCCTGTTGTGAAATTTGCCGTCCTGTCAAATAATTACAATCATATATTGTGTTTTTCGGTATTGCATCAATTGTATGAAGCTATTCTGCTAAATAAATAGCAAGTTAAAAGGAGTGGTGAAAAGTAATTCTCAATGATCGTAGTGGATTCTGGCATCAGCAATGATATTGGGGTACCCACTGCATGAAATGAAGGAAAAAAAGATTTGGAACCGAAGCTGTAATTCTTTTAAATCTTTTCCGGAATGAATGCTTAGTGGGTCAGTGAATGCTGCAGCCAGCGGGGTTTTTCCTTAGTTTTTCACCTGTAGGAAAAAGTAAGTCGCCGAAGGCAAGTGTATTACGTCGTATTTATTTGGATTGTTTTTGAACTTGATATGATGCCAACTGATAGAGATATTATAGGAGTTTATTCCACAGAAACATCGATCTATCCTTCAAGAATAATCTTTTAAATGCATACATATGCATTTAATGCAAAATAAACACAATAAATATGCAATAAAAGCATAAAAATTCGCCTGATTTATAAATAATTATTACATTTGTACCGCATAAGGGAAGCCTTAGGCATGCATTTATTCAAAACTGTGGGTAAATGCATTTTTTGTGTAGAATATATTGTAAAAGTATTGGAGGTATGCCTGAAGTACAAAAGATTAAGTTAGTATTGGAAGACGGTACAGTCTTCGAAGGAAAATCATTTGGATTCCATAAATCAGTGGCTGGAGAAGTTGTTTTTAATACCGCTATGACCGGATATCCTGAAAGTTTGACCGACCCGTCGTATGAAGGGCAAATCCTTGTTTCTACTTACCCGTTAATAGGTAACTATGGTGTGCCAAAGAATGATACTGAAAATGGTATTCCTAAATTTCACGAATCAGATCGCATACATATTAAAGGATTAATCATTTCCGACTATTCATTTGAGTACAGTCACTGGAATGCTGAAAATAGTTTGCGCGAGTGGTTAATTCAAAATGAAGTTCCGGGTATTTTTGGTATTGATACTCGGGCCTTAACCATGATCTTGCGCGAGAAAGGTTCGATGCTTGGAAAGATAGAGGTCGAAGGTGAAGAGATTGACTTTGTTGACCCTAATAAAGAAAATCTGGTAGCCAAAGTCAGTGTGAAGGAAAAGAAGGTGTATGGTAACGGAAAACACAAAGTGGTGTTGGTCGATACTGGTGCTAAAAACAATATACTTCGTTGCCTGCTCAAGCGTGATACAACAGTTGTTCGTGTGCCATGGGACTATGATTTTACACAAGAAGATTACGATGGAATCATGCTGTCAAATGGTCCAGGTGACCCGCAAATGTGTGGACCAACCATTGAGCATATCAAAAAAGCCATTGAGATAGGAAAGCCGATCTTTGGAATTTGCCTGGGCAATCAGTTGTTGGGTATTGCCTCAGGGGCTTCTACCTATAAATTGAAATACGGACATCGTGCGCATAATCACCCGGTGATTAAAGTTGGTACTGATACTTGCTATATTACCAGTCAGAATCATGGTTTCGCGCTTGATAATGAGACTTTAGGAGAGGATTGGGAACCGTTGTTTGTAAATATCAACGATAAAACCAATGAGGGAGTAAGGCATAAAACGAAGCCGTTTTTCTCAACCCAGTTTCACCCTGAAGCTTCAAGTGGACCAACTGATACGGAGTTTTTATTTGATGAGTTGATTAAGTGTATCGAGGAGAGTAAACAGTAATGAAAGGTCCGCTTATCGGATGGAAAACTTTCAGTAAATAGACATAAAATTAAAATACCGAAGCCCTGCATTATTAATAATGTGGGGTTTTTCGTTAGTTTTTACCTCGTGAATTGGAGTGCAACGGAAATCATGAATACAAATTAGGACACATATAAATGAACTAAAAAAGTAACTCGCCGAAGGCAAAAATGAAAGCATGTTCAGTAAAATAAATTCTTTGTCCACAAATATGAAATGATCTATATTGATTCGGTTTTAGAGATTTTGTCTCTAAAATATATCTACCTTCATCGCGTAAACCTTAATTCAAACAACTTTGACTATGAGCATAGCCGACGAATATAAATCGCGGGTTAATAAAACACTGGATTACATTGAATCCAGACTCGATCATTCTTTCACTTTGGATGAGCTGGCAGCTGTTGCCACTTTTTCGAAATATCATTTCCACCGGATTTTTATGGGTGTCATTGGAGAAACCCCGTTTCACTTTATCAATAGATTGCGACTACAACGTGCAGCCACCTTTTTAATTATGAATCCCAAGATAACAGTTGGAGAAGCTGCTACTCAGGTCGGGTTTAATGATATATCCGTGTTTTCAAGAAATTTTAAACAGCATTTCGGACAATCACCTTCTGCCTGGAGAGCACAGATGTTGCAAAAAAGCAATTTGAGTCAAACCGACAGCAATCTTGACAAAATAAAGCAGGAGCTAAGTATCTACTTTTGTTCACATACAAAAACCATTAAATGGAGAACGAATATGGAACTGAACAAAAGTATTGAGATTAAGAATTTACCGGATATAACTGTTGCCTATGTACGGCATATTGGTCCTTACAAAGGCGATGAAGAGTTATTTCGAGGTTTGTGGCAGAAGATGATGGCATGGGCCGGGCCACGTGGATTAATGGCTCAACCAGACCTGAAGTCTTTGGTAATCTATCATGACGATCCGAAAATCACGGAAGATATGAAGCTTAGAACAAGTATTTGTATCTCGGTGCCGGAAGATACTAAAGTAGATGGAGATGTAGGCAAAATGTTGGTTGAGGGTGGTCAGTATGTAGTAGCGCGTTTTGTAGTGCAAACACATGAGTTTGCGGAAGCATGGAACTGGATTTATGCCAGCTGGTTTCCGGAGAGTGGTTATCAACCCGATGATAAACCTTGTTTTGAGATGTACACAGAAGAGCCAAAGGATGGTAAGTTTACGGTTGATATTTGTGTACCTGTTAAGCCTTTATAATCTGAATACAATGAGTAATTAGCCGTTTTTAGAAAAAGGCTATCAGGATTAAACTATGTAATGCAATGGTTGCTAATCCAAAAATGAATGTCAGGTAATAAGCTTTTCTTTCTTCTCCAGTCATAATCCTAAGCTTTAATTATTATGGTGCTGTCAATTCAAAAGGTATGCCAAGTCAACGTGTAGGATGCTAACTATGAGGAGAATTCGTCTTAAATACTGTTAATAGTTAAAAAATAGTATTGACATTAATAGGTCTTGTGAATGCGTAAGACCTATTAATTTTGTAATCTGCCAGCTTTATGATATTTTTAAGAAAAAGCATAATTTCTAATAAAAGGTAAAGACGATGGAAGATTTAGTAAATATCTATTCGGACACAGAACTTACCGTGTCACACTTGAAAAATATCTTGGCTGATAATGGCATTGAATCAATGATAAAAAATGATTTTGAGTCTGGTGTTTCAGCCGGTTTTGTGGCGGGTTCGCCGTCGGCAGTTGATTTATTTGTTTTTGCAAAAGATGTAAATCGAGCTCAGGAAATTATTGAAAATTTTAAGAATGACCTGCAAAAATAGGTGAATGAAACTACCAGAACTACGTGATGTTGAAGACGCGTATGAACGAATTAAACCGTTTGTTCATCAAACGCCAGTGTTGTCGAGTACCAATATTAATAATATTGCAGGATGTGAGCTTCATTTTAAATGCGAAAATTTTCAGAAAGTAGGTGCGTTTAAATACAGGGGAGCTACCAATGCTGTTTTATCATTAAGTGAGGCAGATCGACGAAAAGGTGTGGCAACGCATTCTTCGGGTAATCATGCTGCAGCATTAGCTTTGGCTGCCAAAAATAATGGAGTAAAAGCGCACATTGTAATGCCCAATAATGCTCCGGAAATCAAAAAGAAGGCTGTGGCTGGCTATGGCGCTGAGATTACCTTCTGCGAGCCTACCTTAAAAGCCCGTGAATCAACTTTAGCACAGGTGATAGATACAACTGGCGCTGTGATGGTCCATCCTTATAATCAATGGGAAGTTGTTTGTGGACAGGGAACAGCAGCTTTAGAACTGTTACAGCAGGTTGAAAACCTTAATACCGTCATGACACCTGTTGGGGGAGGTGGTCTATTAAGTGGTTCCGCAACCTACATAAAAGGCGTGTCGAGTTCTATAAAAGTTGTGGCAGCTGAGCCAATGATGGCCAATGATGCCTGGAAATCATTTAAAAGTGGTGTATTTCAGCCGGTTGTAAATCCCGATACCATTGCCGATGGTTTATGTACATCGCTTGGTGATCTGACATTTGAAATCATTAAGAATAAAGTGGATGATATTTTGGTTGTTAGTGAAGCTGGAATTCGCGAAGCCATGCGAATGATTTGGGAGCGAATGAAAATTATCATTGAACCTTCATCGGCTGTTCCTTTGGCTGCAGTGCTTGAAAATAGAGATCATTTTAAAGGCCAGTCCGTTGGAATTATTCTTACCGGAGGAAATGTTGATCTGGGTAATCTACCTTTCTAAAAAAATATGCCTCGCCGGGGAGACGAGGCATGATAGGGAACACAACAAGTATTTACTTGTCCATCAGTATGTATGAATAACTGATATTGTTTGCTATTCATCAATATGTATGCCGTGCTTATTAATTCGAATATCGTTTATAAATAATTGTGGATTTCATACATAAATTAACTCACGAATTTAATTTGTAATGTGCAATTGATTATTTCTAACATGCGTTTGATACTGTCTCAATGGTAAGCGGGCTGGCCCTTCTGTTACAGCGCCATTCGCAATTACATTATACTTGGAGTGGCATTTTGGACACCTAAGATTCGGATTGCCATCCTCAAAAATATCAATGAAATGTGGGGAATTATCGTCATGATTATATGTGCACATTAAGTCATATGCATAGTATTCATCTGGACTTAATTCGTAAATAACAATGCCATTGACACCAACAAATTTTCCATATTGACCTCCCGGCTTGATTATAAATGGATTAGTTCCTTCTCTTGGTAAATCAAGATAAACTATTGTATTTACCTTAACATTTGGGACAGGATAATTATCCTTCTTGCATGCAATTGAAATTATAGTTATAAGGACGACTAATAGTATTTTTCTCATTTTCTATACCTATTTTAATTTTCAAACGTAATTCATTTTTTAATATTGTTACAATTTTCGGGCTAAGTTTTAGTTTAAGAAACCAATCGATCAACTGATTTGACAATAAAAAAGTAAGATGTTCGTATATTTTTTGGTAATTTGTGCCTTATTTTTGATACGATATGGAAGATTTTGGTGATATATTATACGTATTGGCTGTGTTAGCAGCTCTGGTGTTCAGTGCATTTAAAAAGCAAAAGCAGGCGAATAAGAAAAAGCCTGTTTTTGACGAAGATGAATCGGATTATGATCCTATGGGAGAGGATGATGTATTGAGTGAGTTAAAAGAGCTATTTCAGCCAAAGGCAAAAGAAACGCCTCTGCCAAAGGAAGAAAAAGTTGTTAAAGAAGAGCCGCTTTTTATACAAAATCAAAAGTCAGTTGAGATTAAGAAGGAGCCGGTTATTAAAGAAGAGATAAAGATTGTTGATCTGAAAGAAACGGACGAATCAGGATTTGATAAAGAGCAAATTGATTTACGTCAGGCAGTAATATATTCTGAAATTTTGAAACGACCATATGAGTAGTTAAGTAGCATTATTTCAGATGAATATCTCCCTTGTGGTAGGGTGTGCTTTTGATATTGAATAATACTTTGCTATATTTGTAACAAAGAGTTCTGGGAAATCAGGATTCTTTTATTTTTTTATATAATCGAACGATACACACAGGAAAGTAATGAATTGAAAGAGTTCGAGATAAGATATTTATCGGCTCAAATACATTCATTAACTGAAGAAAAAAAGATATTAACAGGTGAATGAAACTTGAAAAGGAAGCATCCAATAGTTTCGCATTATAGGGATGACTATATTTTCTTGAGCATTTCAGAACCAATAATGAAAACATAGACACATGAAATATATAACGGAAGGCGGGTTAAAAAAGCTGAAGGAAGAATTACATCAGTTGGAGACTTATGAGCGCCCATCTATTTCAAAACAAATTGCTGAAGCACGTGATAAAGGTGACTTATCTGAAAATGCAGAATACGATGCTGCTAAAGAAGCACAAGGTTTGCTCGAAATGCGTATTGCTAAATTAAAGGATACTATTGCTAACAGCAGAATCATCGACGAGTCGCGTATTGATACGTCTAAAGTTCAATTGCTGAATAAGGTTAAGATTAAAAACCTTAAGAATAAAGCAACGATGACTTACACTTTGGTGCCTGAAAGTGAAGCGAACCTGAAGGAAGGAAAGATCTCCATTTCAACACCTATAGCCAAAGGCTTATTGGGTAAAGAAGTAGGTGATCAGGTTGAAATAAAAGTACCATCAGGTATGATGACCTTTGAAATCATTGAAATTTCAATCTAAAGAAATTAACCATGCCTAGCATTTTTACAAAAATAATCAACGGTGAAATCCCTTGTTATAAAATAGCAGAGGATGATCGTTACTTCGCGTTCTTGGATATTAATCCATTGGCGAAAGGTCATACACTGGTGGTGCCAAAGCAAGAGACCGATTACCTGTTTGATCTGGATGATGACTTACTGGCAGGAATGAATGTTTTTGCGAAAAAAATAGCTGTTGCTCAAAAGAAAGTCATTGACTGCAAGCGAGTAGGTGTGGCTGTTTTAGGCTTAGAAGTGCCACATGCGCATATTCACCTGATTCCAATGAACAGTGAAGCTGATGTCAATTTTCGAAACCCTAAATTGCAGTTGTCAAAAGAGGAGTTTGAGGACATAGCTAAACGTATAAAAGAAAACCTTTAAGACTTACCAGTCCGAAAAATATACCAAAGCCTCTTTATCGGAGGCTTTTTTTTATAAATAATTAAGTGTACTTAGTACAATGCCGTTTTGTGCTGGTTGAGTGGGGTTTCAAGCATGCTGCTATCAAAACAAATGCAAGAAACTGACGTTATTGTTGTATTGAATTTGACCTTTTTTTGATGAATGGAGTCAAATAGAATGTAAATGGAAGCTTGCAGGAGATTAAAATAAATGGCTTCCGCTATTTTTTAATTATGTTTGTAAGTGTTTGGAACATTATTAATTAAAGCGCGTATAGAGTTAGAGTTAGAGTTGTTGAGCAGTGTTGGGCGGTACGTTTGCTAACAATATTAATGGGGATGAAGCATTATTTAATTTTATTATGGATATCAGTTTTGATGTTCAGTGGCATAAGTGTATTAGCTCAAAAACCAACGGTAACTCTGGCACCTTTGCAAGATAGATTCTGTGAATTAGGTGACGGAACTTTTGTGTTTACATTTACAGGTTCTGGTGATTATGACTTGACTTATATTCGTGACGAAAAAACTCAAGTGGGGCCTATTCAGATTAATGGAAGTAATTCATATACTTTAGACTTGCCAAATTTATCAAGTACTACTACGATAAGAGTTAGTGAGTTGAAGGATGTTAATAAAGCCCCCGACGAACAATATGCTGATAACCTTCCGCAATCAGCAATTTATATCGATCAAATGCCATCGCCAACAATTAATGAACCACATCGTGTATGTGACAATGAAGTTCATTTAAGTGGGCAAGCAGGTCTGGGTGGTTCGTTGCAATGGAGTGTAACAGATGATGCTGGAAATGCAGTTGGTGGTTCATTTGATGATGAAACACTAGCAAACCCGGTTTATACTGCCCCGGCTGAAGGTAATTATAAATTCTACCTTGTAGAAACCAATGGTGCATGTGTTAGTGCGCCTTACGAATATCCATACGCTCATACCGATAAACCACGTCCTCAGGTTGGAACTATTGCTGATGTAATAATCTGTCAAAATGAACAGGCTACCATCGTACTGCAGGAGCTAACCGCTGATGATTCAGCCTGGCCGGTAACTGTTAATCATACAAACGGCCCTGATGACTTGAGCGAAACAGGTAAACATGAGGTTTTAACCCCTGTATTTGCAGCAGCTGGAACTTCTCAATATACAATTACTTCACTTGTGGATAATGATGGATGTGTTACTGATTTAATAAATGGAGCTGTCGATATTACTGTTGAAGCACTTCCGCTACCCAATGCAGGTGCTGATATTGAAGAGTGCACTAATGAAGTACAATTGCAAGCCATTCTTCAAGCTGGTGAAACCGGACAGTGGAGTTATTCTCAAATGAGTTACTTTTCTGATGCTAATGATCCAAATTCTAACTTTACGGTACCTGTTCACCTTCAGGAGCCAAATGATGTGCATGCACTAACCTGGGAGGTAACAGGGGTTGGAACACTTGCTTGTAAAGCCTCGTCAACGGTTGATGTTACCCTTCATAAAGTACCCGAGGCTGAAATAATAACAGATCCACAAAAACTATATCGTGCTAAGACAATTGAACTTGAAGCAAAAACACCAAGTGATGGACTAATAGGTACCTGGACCGTAGAATCTTCATCTTCTGAATTACCAAAAATTGAATTTCCAAATGAAGAAACCACCTTGGTAACTAACCTGGCTTATGGCAAGCATAAATTTTTCTGGACGGTTGTTAATGGTAGTATTTGTGAGGCTGCTGTTGCTTCTGTTGATATATCCAATGAAGGGCTGTTTAAAACCTCCGGTTTTTCTCCTGATGGCGATAATGTCAATGATAAGTTTGTTATTGGTGGTGCAAAAAATGTGGCGAATAACAAGCTGACGGTTTTTAATGTTAATGGGAAAACCGTATTTGAAACGACCAACTTCTGTCGTGATGAAGGTGATTATCCTGATGGCTGGGATGGAGAAAGTAATACAGGATATGATATTGTGGATGGCACTTACTATTACATTTTCACTGGGGATGGAATTGAACCGATTAAGCACTATTTAATCATTAAAGGCAAACGATAATGAGAGCACAGTCAACCAAACTAATAATCATAGCCTTATTGCAGCTTTCTGTTCTTCCTTTAACAGCACAGAAAGATATTGTAATGAGCCATTATATGCACAACTGCTTTGCTCTAAATACCGCATTTGCTGGTAATAGGGAGGTGATTTCGGCCTATGGATCGTATCGAAAAAAGTGGATGGATATTGAGGGAGCGCCGGCTTCCATGTTGTTCAGTATGCATACACCCCTGAAAAACGAAAATGTAGCACTGGGAGCTGAGCTTTATAATCAGCAGTATGGCGTTAATAAAGAAACAGGTTTTGTTTTTTCATATACCTACCGTTTGATGATGAACGATGATTCAAAACTGGCATTTAGTATAAATGGAGGTGGTGCTTTTCATAACTCCAATTGGAGCGAAGTTTCATTCCTTGGATCCAATGTAACACCCGATCCCAATTTTGCGAATAATGAGTCCAACTTCTCTCCAATAGTTGGTTTTGGTGCAGCCTGGTATTCAAATCGCTTTTTTGCCGGTGTTTCGATTCCAAATTTCTTCTACTACAATGCCTATGTTGAAGGAGGAGAATATAGTTTTGAACTGAATAAGGCAAGTTACCTGGCCACAGCAGGCTATTTATTTCAGCTGGCCGATAACTGGCAATTGCAGCCAAGCTTTATGGCAAGGTACAATTCGGCATTCGATTCATTTATTGACATAAATGCAACAGTAATTTATAATAACTCAATTTGGGTAGGAACGGCTTATCGTACCACAAAAGATATTGTTGCGATGGTGGGGTATCAAATTACGCCTCAGTTGCGATTCTCTTATAGTTTAGATTATACAACCGGTGATATTGGTTCGTTTAACAATGGAACACATGAATTAGCCATTCAATATGATTTCGGTTATAAAGTAAAAACACCAAATCCTAAATTCTTTTAAACCAATCCTATGTGCAGAAAGATCGTTCTAACAGGTTTATTGCTTAGTACACTTACAAGCCTGGTTATGTCACAGGGAATAAGTGTTGCAAAGCTTTCATTTTGTAAAAAAAACATTAGTGAAATAGCGCCGGCTTTTAATGACACATTGCTGTATTACAGCTCACGATCAAATGTTAAGTGGGGTGTAAAATCAACAGATCAGGATAATCTGAATTTCTACAATCTGTTTACAGTTCATCAGCGACAAGACTCATCATGGACAAAGGCAGAGCAATTTATGCCTGAGTATTTTTCCGAGTTTCATACCTCTACAATCGCTTTCCTCCCCGATAGCGGGAAAGTATTCTTTACCGAGGTTCATTACAAGGATAGGAAAAGAGCTAAAAATGCAGACGAAAACCTGCATGGTGTATACGAGGCTTCGATTACTAATAAAGGCTATAGCAGAGCTAAAAATTTACCGTTTAATTCAAAAAGAAGTTATAACACAGGCCATCCAACTATATCGCCAGATGGTAAATATTTGTTCTTTTCGTCAGATAAAGAAGGTGGGTATGGAAATGTTGATATTTACGTTTCTCAAAAAGTAAATGGTGAGTGGTCTGAAGCGACTAACCTAGGCAAAAAGATAAATACAGAAGGGAACGAACTATTTCCATTCTATCATAAAAGCGGAAAACTTTATTTTTCAACCGATGGTCATGGAGGTAAAGGCGGGCTGGATTTGTTTTATACGATGCTTACCCCTGATGGCTGGTTGGAGCCAACACCTTTAGAAGAACCAATTAATACCCCTGATGACGAATTCAGCTGTTATATTGCTGAGGATGGTCAGTCAGGCTATTTTGCATCTAATCGCGAAGGCGATGACGATTTATATGAATTTGTAAGTCTTTTCCCGAGCTTTAATATGGTTAACAAGCAAAAAGAAAACACCTTTAAATATCGTTTTTACGACCGGATGAATGGTAAAGGTGATGGACCTCTTAAATATGTCTGGCACTTTGGCGATGGTCAAACGGCCGAAGGTGATACGGTTATACATCAGTACAGACAAACCGGAACTTACCACGTTCAATCTGTTTTGGTGGACACGATTGAGAATGTAGAGCTATTTATTTTAAATGATTTCCAACAGGAAGTAAAAAAGAAAATACAGGTTTATATTACATCACCTAATACGGTTAAAGTTGGTGAATTACAGACGCTTCACGCGCTTGAATCAAACCTCGGAGAATTTAAACCAAATGGCTATTATTGGGAATTACCGGATGGGTCGAAGCAAGTTGGTGAAACAATTCAGTATATTTTTCGAACAAAAGGGAAACACATTGTTAAATGTGGTACCATTTCAATGGATGACCCCAATGATAAAATGTGCACATATAAAGAAATCACAGTAATCGAATAACTATGTCCAAACTATTCAATTTATCTTTTATTCTCTTATTAGTCGTTACTATGGCTCAGGCTCAGCCTGTTCCTGGTACTGATGAAAATATCCCTAATTTAATGACTTTTGGTGCCGATGCAGAAACCTCATGGGGGGATGCGCATTTCTGCCAGATTATATTCTTTACGGTGCCTAAGAGTCAAACTGCACCTATTTATATAAAAGTTTTTGATCCGGATTGTGGTGGTGAAAATGATGAAATACAAGGAGAATGGGATACTCAGACATCTTTTAGTTTGTATGGAGGTAAAGGTAGTTGTTCAAACGAAGATGCGAAGAAGATAAACCTGGATGGCGATTATGATGAAGGAACATTATTGGCCTCAAAAACATTTGGCGACGATACTCAATACGATATGAAATGGTATACCTTCGGTCCCATTAACCCATCTGAAGGTGAGTACATTGAAGAAGAAGGAGGGTTTGTATTCAAGCTGATTATTGAAGGAGTGTCAGGTGACGATGGTAATATGTACCGTTTGTTCATGAGTGATAATGCACAAGACGAGAAAGAAGTTGAAGGCGGCTATGCATTTTATTTTAAGTACACTATTCGTTTGCACGATGACCCAAAGGAAATGTCACACATCTATCCATACATCAACGATAGCAGTATCGTGTCAATTAAGCAAACCAACTTTGATTGGGACAGTGATGGCTGGATTGTAGTTCGTTCGGTTGCTACTGCTGGCAAATTCATGAAGATTTCAAAAGATGATGAGTGGATTTCCAGTTTATACACAATCGTGCCGGAGGAATACAATACTTCCCTCGATATTCAGATGAAAAAACATCCATCAGGATCCATTCGCAATAACAATGTGATTATTTATTTCGAGAACCAGTATGGCGAGTTACTTAAATCATATAGTGTTCCGATTGGCGGTGTTCCTAAGTATAAAGGAAACCCGGAGGCTGAAGAAATAGAATAATCCAATTAATGCGGACAAATGATGAACAAGAGGTTTAGCTTACTTATTTGCGTGACTTTCGTAGCAATAACGCTGTGTGCACAATCGTTTAATTTTAAGGTTTATGATACCTCTGAGGGGCTGGCCGACAATGATGTTATTGCCCTGGTGCAGGACAAGGATGACTATGTTTGGATGGCAACCGATGAAGGGCTCATTCGTTTTGATGGTATCGATTATGATGTTTTTACAATAAAAGATTCGCTTTCGCACAATTACATCAGTTGTTTGCACATTGATCAAATAGGCCGGCTATGGATTGGTCATAAAAACGGATTGCTAACTTACCGTGAAAATGATCAGTTTTATAAGGTCAGAATTGAAGGGACATCCCAGTTGATATCAGATATTTCGGAAGATGATAAGGGCAATATCTGGCTGATTGATCAGAAAAAAGGCCTGATACGTATCGATGGGCAGAATGGGACTATAAAAACCTTTTTTGATCGTAAAAAATATGGCCGAAAGAACTACACAGCTGTTGAGGTAATAAATGAAAATGAGCTTCTGGTTGGAACTGCCCGGCAAGGCCTTTTTTCTTTTAATTTTAGCGATACAGCTTCAATCCAGATAAACAAGATTGATGGGATTCCTAACGTTTGGATTAACCGCATTAAAAAGAGTAATACGGAAGGTAAGTTCTGGATAGGAACACGATCCGATGGTTTCTATTCGTACCACACCGACTATAGTTCAGAAGGTGTTGCCCACGTAACGGATAATAGCCTCTGTAGAAAGTTTAATATCAATAAAGAAAATGTAACGGATATACATGAAGAGGCCGAAAGCCACCTCCTCATTTCTACAGTTGGAAGCGGTGTTATCCGATTAATATACGATCCGCTAAAAGGTGATTTTGCCGATTCATTTATGTACTCAAATAATAACGGTTTGAGCAATAATGATGTGCAGGACATCTTATGCGATCGCGAAGGCAATTACTGGTTTGGAACTAAAGGTGGAGGCGTTTCACTTTTAGTGAATCAATACTTTGTTTTTTATAACCTGGATGAAATTGGATTTCCATACAAAGCAAGGTCTGTTTTTAAAGATGGCGATGATTTGTGGATTGGTCTCGACAAAGGATTGTTATTGACCGATCCAACCTGTTATGACCCGAAATATTATGATGCTGAATACGGTGGGATAGCTGATGACGCGGTTATTGGATTTTATAAAACGGACGATGAAACGATATGGATTGCAACTGCAACTCAAGGATTATTCTATAAAAAGAAAGGTGCGAATTCATTTAAGCAAAAGGTGTATCTGACAAATAAGTTGGCGTTGCATATTAATGATATTACGAGCATTGATAATCAACTGCTTTTGGCCACTCAAGACGGTTTGATCATCATTGATCTGAGCACGAATAAAATTACAAACTACCAAATTGAAGATGGGCTGTCGCACAATAATATAAACTTTGTGCATGTAGATCAATCTAATAATATATGGGTTGGACCAAAAGATGGAGGACTTTGTAAAATTGATCCGTCTGGTAACCGGATAGAGCGTCATCCGGTGATTGATGGTATGGCCATTGATGTGACTGGGATGACTGAAGATTTGAACGGTCAAATCTGGATTAGTACGAAGGGTGATGGGGTGATCAATTACACCAATGACTCTACACGATTTATCATCAATCAGCAGGAAGGACTAAGAAAAGACTTTTGTTACGACATTCAATGTGATATAAAAAATCGATTATGGGTATGCCACGATGGAGGTTTATCTCGTATTGATGTAGCCAGTGGTACAGCACGAGTGTATGGTCATAATGAGGATTTAGGGAGTGTGTTTAACCAAGCAGTTCTTGACAAAGAAGGAAATATATGGTTCGCATCCAATGCTGGTGCTATAAACTACCTTCCGGTAAATGATCGGCCTAATAATGTGGCGCCTAAGTTAAATATTACAAGGTTAATGCTTGATGATGTTGAGGTGCCGGTTACAAATAAATTGCATCTTAAATATCCTTATGGCGTTGGCTATTATAAACTTCATATTGATTTTAGGGCCATTAGCTTTAAAAATCCGGAAGGCGTTGTCTATGAATTTAAAATAGAAGATGCAGAAAGTGATGAGGAGGAAAAAGGGTGGACCAAATTAGGTCAGGTGGATTTTAAAGAAATTGATTATCTGAGAAACGGACACTATAAGATTAAGATCAGAGCATTTAATTCAGACGGGAAGGTAACCAGCTTGTACAGTACGATTAATGTTACTGTAAATAATCCATTTTGGTATAAGGCTTGGTTTATTGTGCTGATGGTGCTGGCTTTGGGATTTGTCGTCTATCTTATAGGAAAATTCCGTGAACGGTCGTTAATTAAAAGGAATCAAAGATTGCAGAGCGAAGTGGATTCGCAAACACTGGAAATACGTGAAAAAACGGAAGAGCTGGAGCGTAAAAATCAGGATATTACCGACAGTATTAATTATGCCAAAAAGATACAGTCGTCGATACTGCCATCGATGAATGATCTTATTACCGTTTTGCCTGAGTCATTCGTTTACTTTGCTCCAAGGGATATAGTGAGTGGTGACTTTTACTGGTTTAACCGCACTAAGGACTATTTTATTGCCTGTTGTGCCGATTGTACAGGCCATGGAGTACCTGGGGCATTTATGTCGATGATTGGTACCACAATATTGAATGATATTTTCAGAATACCATCTATCGATTCTCCGGCAGCCATGCTCGAACGGCTTGATGAGGAAGTTAAAAAGCTTCTGCAAAAGAATGAAGGAAACGAAAGTATGGATGGTATGGATATCTCAATTGTTGAGATGCATATTCCAACCCGCAGAATCAGGCTGGCATCGGCCAAACGGCCAATTTACCTGGTTATTGGTGATGAGATGACGGTTTATAAAGGCAGCCGACGAAGTATTGGAGACAGTTATGAGGAACGTTTATCCCCATTTGTCAATGTAGAATATAACTGTAAACCGGGCGATACAATTTATATGTTCTCCGATGGTTATTCAGATCAGTTTGGCGGGCCATTAGGTCGAAAGTTTATGAAAGTAGGTGTTCAGAATCTTATTGAGCAGATCAGGGATAAAAGTGGAAAAGAACAGCATCGTATCGTTAAGAAAAACTTTGAAGATTGGCGAGGAGACCTGGAACAAATCGATGATGTACTGTTTATGGGTTTACGACTATAGATATATTAAGTAAAATAACGTAATATAAAGCTGCTCAGTATGATGCAGCTTTTTTTGTGCTATTTTATGCTCCAAAAGTGTTACGATTTCCAATTTTTGCAATTAACTAGTAAAGGAGTACTTTAACCAGACGAAATATGATAGGTCAAAAGGATATTTTTAATAAGTTAATAGAAAAAGCAACAGCCACCTGGAGCGATATAGAATCGGAACGGAAGAAAAAGGTTGGAATTCTGGATTTTGTAAAAGCCAGGTTAGCTGATATTGCTACGCCAGCAGAAGAGAATAATGTTAAAATCGAGATTGTTCGACAGACATGTAAGCGATTAAAAGAATTATACCCGGGCTACACAGGTGAAATAGATGAAATCGTCAAACCATTTGAACATCATCTGAAGTTTGATCATATAGCAGTTCTTCCATTTAAGGAAATTGATTCATTGACCTTCAGGATTTATATGAATCAAAATATGTTGAGTTTTTGCGGATAAAAAAAGACTCCATATTTGGAGCCTTTGGTTAGTTTTTGAAGGGTTAAAATGGATAACCATTCCAACATATATTATCAGACTATGATAAAATGCAAAAAAAACGGGCTGTGGATATCCTAGTATCTGCTTAAACCTTTAGTATATTATGAAAGAAATAAAACCACAGCCCTTTCTAAACCCATGAGAAACTATTCACTTACGCCAATAGCTAAATACGCTTTCGCATTCATTTATATAGACACCTTTTAATCAAAAAGGGGTGACAAATTATATTTTTTTTTTCGGTATTGATTGTGTTTAATATCGTAAAATGCAATAAATGAGAGCTTAAGCGTATTTTGGGTGTAGTTTGTTTTTTATTCTAAATTTGTGGTTTAAACTAGAAAACTGCCATGGGTAAGGAAAGAACGCCACATATCGGGATTTTTGGAAGGCGAAATAATGGGAAGAGCACAATAATCAACACATTAGCACAGCAGGAAATTGCCATTGTATCGGATTACGCTGGCACAACAACAGATCCTGTTAAAAAGTCATTTGAGATAACTGGATTCGGACCGGTGGTGTTAATTGATACTGCCGGGATTGATGATGTAGGTGAACTGGGAAAGAAACGAACACAAAAAACATGGCAGGCCATTAAGCTTGTAGATTTAGCGATATTGGTTGTAGTGGGTAATCAATGGGATGAATATGAATTAAATCTAATAGGAGCCTTTAAAAAGCATGATACGCCATTTATTGTTGTGCATAATAAAACCGACGAAGTTACAATGTCGGATGAATGGCTTAAGCAAGTAAATACCAGTGGTTCCACCTATACAATGGCATTTAACCATATAGATGGCGATTCAGAGAAGCTGATTCATTCTATCAAAAGCAGCATTCCTGAATCTGCTTACACGACACCATCACTCGTTGGTGACCTTATCAATTATGGTGATAATGTGTTGATGATTACGCCCATTGATATTGAAGCGCCTGAAGGACGGTTGATACTACCACAGGTGCAAACCATCCGGGATATATTGGATAATGATGCCATTTGTATCGTGCTAAAAGAACGGGAAGTTGATGCATTTTTAAAAAAGACACAGATTAAGCCGGCATTAGCTATAACCGACAGTCAGATATTTTTAAAAGCGGTTGCTTCTATCCCTAAAGACATTCCATTAACCAGCTTTAGTATACTGTTGGCGCATTTCAAAGGCGATTTTGAGAATTATCTACAGGGAACTGCTAAAATAGATGAACTCAAGGATGGTGATCGGGTACTCATGTTGGAATCCTGTTCGCACCATGTGGCCTGTGACGATATTGGACGTGTTAAAATTCCGCGTTGGATAGCTTCATATACAGGTAAGCAGTTGGAGTTTGATGTCATTGCAGGGTTGGACAAAGTAGAGCGTCCTATTGAAGAATATGCATTGGTTGTACAATGTGGAGGTTGCATGATTACCCGGAAGCAATTGTTTAATCGCCTTGGGCCGGCAAAAGCCAAAAACATTGCAATAACCAACTATGGTATGGCTATTGCTTATGTACAAGGGATTTACCAAAGAGCGGTTGAGCCATTTGTAAAATCACATCAACTGTCAGTTGATGATTATCTGTAAAAAGTAGATATGAACAGATGATGTTGCTGTTATAGTGATATTAAGGAGAACAATTAAATTTTACGTACGTTTGTTTACTTAAACAACCAAAGTTAGAGATATGATATTTAACGCAGGTGAAAAAACTGCTGTTTCGTGCGGTGAGAACAAAATAAGCTACAAGGCATTAAAAAGAAATATAGCAACTTATTCAAACCTACTTAAGGAGTATAAAGTTGAAAGAGTTGCCATTTATTCAGAAAATCAGGTGGGATGGATCTATTCGTTCTATGCAGGTTGGTATAACGATGCAACGGTTGTGCCGATTGATTTTATGTCATCGAAAGATGAGGTGGCTTATATTCTAAAAGATTGTTATCCGGAAGTAATATTCACCTCAGAAGATAAAAAAGATCTATTAACTGAAGCTATTGAAATTGCAGGTATTAAAACACGTGTTTTTGTTATTGAAGCATGTGACAAGTTGGAGCCGGCCAATGATAACCTGCCTGATCTAAACCCTTCGAAAGATAATACGGCCGTTATTATTTATACATCCGGAACTACCGGAAGTCCTAAGGGTGTTATGCTATCGTATGAGAACCTGATGGCTAATGTTGAAGCGGTTTCTAATCAGATTAAGATTTACACGCCGGATGAAGTGGTAATGATGTTGTTGCCGATGCATCATATCTTTCCTTTGATGGGAACGATGATTGCGCCTCTTTATGTGGGTGCAACTATAGCGCTGTCTCCTTCGATGGCCTCTGAAGATATTATGAAAACGCTTCAGGATAATAAAGTCAGCATCATCATAGGGGTGCCAAGGCTTTATTCTGCTATTCGCAAAGGTATACGGACAAAGATTGATAGCAGTGCTATTGCCACAATGCTGTTTAAGCTGGCTAAAAAGATGGGGTCAAAATCCTTTTCACGTAAGATATTTAAATCGGCACATCAGAAGTTTGGTGGTGCGGTAAAGTATATGGTATGTGGTGGTGCAGCATTAGACCCTGAAGTGGGAGGTGATTTTAAAACTTTAGGTTTTGAAGTGCTTGAAGGCTTTGGTATGACCGAAGCTGCGCCTATGATCACGTTTACCCGACCGGGGCGCGTGAGAATAGGGAGTCCGGGCGAAGTGTTGCCAGTGGCTGAAATGGAAATCAGAGAAGGTGAAATTGTTACCAAAGGCCCTAACGTGATGCAGGGCTATTTTAATCGTCCTGAAGAGACTGCAGAGGTGTTAAAAGATGGATGGTTGTATACAGGCGATCTTGGCCGTATTGATGAAGATGGTTATTTATATGTCACTGGTCGTAAGAAAGAAATTATCGTTCTATCCAATGGTAAGAATATCAACCCATCGGAGATAGAAGCTAAGATAGAGAACAGGGCAGCTTGTGTTGCAGAAATTGGGGTGTACGCTGACCTTGATCAGTTAAAGGCCATTGTGGTACCTAATAAGCCCGATTTTGCAGGATTATCGTCAGAGCAGATTGAGGAGAAAATTAAGTGGGAGGTAATAGATGTGTACAACCAATCTGTTTCTCCTTATAAAAAGATAATGCACTTCTCGTTGTCAAATACTGAGCTGCCACGCACACGACTTGGTAAGTTGCAACGCTTTAAACTGAATGAACTGGCAACTCAAAAAGAGCAGCTGGATGAGGTGCAGGAAGTGAAGCTCGAGGAGTATAAAATTCTATCTGATTTTATTGCCAGTGAAAAGAATTGTAATGTTAGACCACAGGATCATATAGAATTTGACCTGGCATTAGACTCTCTGGATAAAGTTGGCCTGTTGGTATTTATACAGTCCACTTTTGGGGTTGAGATGGAAGTTGATCAATTGCTCAGTTATAACTCTGTATTGGAGTTAAGTGAGTACATTGCTGACAAGCGTACCAAAATGTCGATCGAGAAGATTAACTGGTCAAAAATCCTTAAGGAAAAAGTTCAGCTGCAGTTACCAAGAACATGGTTTACCGGTACCATCTTTCTTAAACTATCGAAGTATTTTTTCAGAGTGTATTTCAGGTTTCGAGGTAAAGGTGCCAATAATATTCCGGATGGCCCGTGCATTATTGCACCCAATCACCAAAGTTATTTCGATGGCTTATTTGTGGCTTCCTGGTTACGCAATAAGTCAATTCGTAATACCTATTTCTATGCAAAGGAAAAGCACATTAGATCTCGCTTTCTGAAGTATTTTGCCAATAGGCATCATATCATCATTATGGATTTAAATAAGGATTTAAAAGAATCGATTCAGAAAATGGGTGAGGCACTTAAGAAACAGAAGAAGTTGATTATTTTCCCAGAAGGAACGCGTTCGTTTGATGGTTCCTTAGGAGAATTCAAAAAGACCTTTGCCATTTTGAGTCGTGAGTTGGATGTACCTATTGTTCCGGTATCAATCAAAGGAGCAGTAAATGCTTTGCCACGTGGATCAAAATTCCCTCGTCCGTTTAAGAAAGTGAGTGTCGAGTTTTTACAACCGGTATATCCAAGTGGCGAAACTTATGAAACGCTTTCGGAAATTGTATATAACAGTATTTCAAATAATCAAAAGTTGCTAAAAGCATAAAGCGATAAACCATATAAAAATAAAAAAGGTGCCATTGCGTGCACCTTTTTTACTTTAACAGATATTTATTAATCAGGCATCAAGAGTCAAATATCAAAATTTTCCTGAAACAAACCCACTAAACTATTGAGTTCCAGTTTTACTTTACCTATGTAATCTTCAAAATAATCTTCGCTACTTTCCGCAGATCCATCACTAAAAATTAGTTCAAGGTTTACCCACCATTTTTCTTCCTCATATTCATGAGCAAACGCTCTGGTTGTGGCAATAATAGCACCGTTATCGTTATACTTAATAAGTGTTGTTGCTGAATTGTTCAGTGTGTTAGCTAAGGTTGTTGCATATACCTCGCTATTTTCATTGTAGCCATTGAGTTGACTATATGTTTTTTGCAGTTCGCCGGTGTTGTCAATGGTTTCAATATTTATGTCTGCCATTTGTAGCTGACTAAATATGCTTTTCATGGCTTTGTCTTCGCCCGATCCAAACGTTAACGAAAAGGTGTGAGAGAAAACCTCAGTATCTTCATGGTTCATAATCAGCGAACAAACACTTTGGTTCTGATCTTTAAATAAATCAGAACTCAGTGTGTACGGTTGAGGGTTAAAGGTGATAGCTAAATAGTCGTAATAACCATTTGTAAACTCTGCTTCTGTATTGCTCGATAAAATTAATTCGTCATTTACTTTAATGTTAAAGAAAAGGCGCTCAACTTTATTGGAACCTTGATTGTCATTCATCTCAAAATCAGAAATGGTCAATACGGCTTCGTTACCATTGATATTTTCTGTAGCAGGAAACTTGAATATAATTTCCGATTCATGGCTATCAGCCTTAATAAATTGTTGCGTATTATTATTCCATTCCCATATTCCGTATCCATCTTGGAGCAGTGCTTCACAATAACTGCTTTCGTTGGACGCAATGTTCAAGAGCTTATTAAAATTTGCTTCTATTGATTTTACAGTGTGCATTTGAACACCAATGTCAATCACTGCTTTCAGAAAACTGGTATTACCCGATAATTGTTTCCCTTCTAATCGCTGACTCATCAGGTAACTGATCTGGCAGAAATCTGTTTCTCCCAGTTGTGTAAGTTCTTGCTTAAATAGTTTACTGCTGTTTTCAAGAGCTGTTTTATCAGCTTCCGTCCCTCTGTTACTGAATGTAGCCTCTCCCTCCTCATTCTCACAACTGCAGAACGCAATTGTGAAAACTGTTAATAGCATGATGCTCCTGATCAAATTCATATTGCTCAAATGATGAAAGTTTTCATTTCCATCTATATGACAATGTTGTTAGCGGTGACACGTATAAATTACGAGATGGAAATAAAAAAGGTTATTAACCAATGAGCTTATTTTTTTAACTGAAATAAGCTGCTTACTTGAAAACTAAAAGAAGCTGTCCAAAAACATTAACATTTCTCGCCAAGTGCGCAAAATAGAAAAACGCAAAGATCGCAAAGTTTTGAAAAATAATATTTTACACTTTGTGGCCTTTGCGAAATTCTTAGCGATCTTTGCGTGAAACTTTATTTTCGGACTTCCTCTTTTGATTTTTAAGCAGATTGCTTTTTCTACTTATAAACTAAATATTATGCTGGCATAGGCAAACCGTGGTAAGATTGCTGTTTGCGTGCTTAAGAGGTAGATATCGTTAAAGCTGTCGTTGGTTATACTATTGGTATTAAGCAAGTTGTAGCCCGTAAGTTTAAAAGACCATAAGCTGTTGCGTTTCTGGTAGGTTAAACTCATGTTTAACTTGTCAAACTCATTTAACTTCACATCATTGGTTTTGTGAACACTGTAAAAATACTCGCCCTTTAAAGTCAGATCTTTATAACTATAAGTAATGCGGGAGTATGGTGATTCAGTGATAAACTTTGAATTGGTAACCCCCATATTATAGTCATTGATGGTCCAGTTGTAACCCACGCTGGCTTCTATATGGTGTTTCTTATCGTAATGCTTAAAGAAATTGGTTCGTAATTTGAAATCATATCGCTGCATCAATGATTCGTTATCTGTAATGACGTCATTAACCACTTGTTTGTACTTCGACTGCGATAAGGAACCATTAGCCGAAGCAACTACGTAGCCCAGACCTTTTTCGAGCCCGCAACTTCCGCTTAAGCTTTCGTCGTTGTAAGTCGAGTTGATGGTAGTTAAGGCATTGAATATTCCATCCGGACGAACGGCATTGCGGAAAGCATCGGAGGCTTTATGATAGTGAATGGAGGCATTAATATTGGTGTGTTTTCGGCGGCTAAGTGCATTAATCGCGTTGGTGTATTCCAGACTAATGGCTTCAGATACCGGATTCGTTAAGTTAACGTTACCTCTGTACATGGTGCTGTAGTTATTCAGTACAATGGCTTCGGCTAACTGATCAACACCGGCAAAACGGGTGCGTTGCTGGTAAGTAAACTTAATGTACTCGGTACTTTTGAGCTGAACCTTCGTTCTAAAATAAGGAAACAGACCTGTGGTTTTGTTGGATGTGGTACCGTTTTCTTGCATTACTTTGGTATAATAGTTATTGGCTGTGGCACCTGCGGTAAAGGTGAAACTACCCACCCTTAAGCGGTATAGTAATCCAAGATACCAGTCGTCAAAATTATAACGGACATCATTGGTCACATCATCCTGGGCGTTATCCAACTCGTATTTATTGCCATTATCGAGGAATTGAAACAGCTCGGTGTTGAAATCCTGACGAGCCGATATAATACCTGCATTAATGTTAATGTTGCTTTTGCGATTGATTACATGCCAGTAGTTCAGTGTTGCATCCAGCTTATTTGTTTTTACCAGTTTTTCCTGTGCCATCGAGTAGTTCATTTGGTTTTGATCAAAGCCCAGGTATTCGGCATAAGGAAAAAGGTCTTTGTTGTTCAGCACAGCGTTATAAAACGGATCGTTCTTTTGCATCAGAAATTCCGATTCAAAGGCAAAGATATTATTGTCGTTTAATGTGAAGTAGTAATCCAGATTTTGCTTTAGTGAATACAGTTCTTCATCTCTATTCTCCTTAATATCATCCAGAACGGTTGAGTACACATTTTCAACTGTTGTATTGCTGTTATACTCGCCCGAAATATCATAGCTGAAGCGGTTGTTCAGGTTGGGCTGGAAGGTGGTGCTCAATCGGCAAATGGCGATATCATTCTCAATGTCTGTATTATTGGTGGTGAGTTCGCGGGTTGGGTTGGGGTTGGCAGCTGTTTCCAGAAACTGCTTTATGGTTTTACTCTCTTTATTTTTATTAAACTTGTTGTATACCGTAAAGCCGGTTATATCAACCGAACTGGCAGGGGAATAGTTAATGTTAACACCCGCCATTTGAGATTCTATCGATTTGGCATTTTTGTCGCTTGAAGAAATTGAATGGCCATAGGAACCCGAATTGCTTGGGAAATCGGTGCCGCACTTGTGTGATAAGTTGCTCATCCTACTGGTAAAACGCGAGAGGTCGCTGCTGTTTAAGGGCGCTTCGCCAATGTTGTTGATATCGCCAATGATGTTAATGCTTTTTCTGGGACTGTAGTAAAATATTGAAGGGGTGAAAAGGTATCGGCTCTCAATGCCGCCACCCACTTCTATATCGCCAAACCAGAAGTTCTTCTTGCCTTCTTTGAGCTTCACGTTAATAGCCACATTATCGTCATTGTCCCTGACATTTTTGAGCTGAGAAATATTGTCGTGCTGTTTGAGTACCTGTATTTTGTCCAGTACATCTGCTGGTAGTTTCTTCGATGCCATTTTTGTGCCACCTCCAAAGAAGGGTTTGCCTTCTACCATTATTTGCTTCACCTCCTTGCCTTCGACGAATATCTTTCCATCTTCGTCAACCTTCACACCAGGCAGGCGTCTTAATACATCTTCCAATTTTCGGTCGCCACTGTTTCTGAATGATTCTACATCGTATGTTAAGGTATCTCCCGAAAAATGAAGCGGTATTGATGTTTTAATCTGTACTTCGTCAAGTGCATGCAAATCTTCATACAAAGTGAAATCCTGTTTAATTGGCAGTGAATCGGTTGATATTAGGTGTTTTTCAGATTTCATGCCAATAAAGCTAACGGTCAACTCATAATCAGTATGTTTGGCCAACTTTAATTCGTATCGACCATCGTTGCCGGTTATATTGTACCATTCAATGGCTTTGTTTATTTGATTATAGGCTATTACATTGGCCAACTCAATAGGGTTACCAATGCTATCTTTAACTATTCCGTTAACTTTTACTTGAGAATATGCTTCATTGAGAAAAGAGCATAAGAGGATTAGGGTAATAAGGTTTTTCATCTGTTTAAATTTATTTTTCAATAGTCAGATGGAACTCCCAAATAAA
>DIYS01000030.1 GCA_002429115.1 Saccharicrinis sp. UBA6048
GTTCAAAATTTTACGTCGAACTCAGGTTAATACTATTTAAATTAGTCTATTAATCATTAAGTGCTCAGAAATTACAAAATTTCTTTATATCACATATCGCTCCTTCAGAGCTATGAAAGTATAGCGCTAATACCACAGGCCTTCAGCCTGCGCTTATACGTAACGCTCCTTTGGAGCTTGATTTATTACATGTAATACTTTGATTACTAATAACACATACACTCTTTTTGCTTCCTAAAATCCTTTTTTTTCAGTAACAACAAATTGGACACCCTACCCTTCAGGGTTCAGACGGTATCGTGTTAACATGAGGGTGTCCAAAAACTATACTCGCTGATCGAGATGGTTGCCGAGCCGAGCCGAGGTAGTGTCGAGATCGAATTTTATTATTGCTGATTATCAACTAATAATCACTTCGACTACGCTCAGTGAACGGATGCAGATAGTATTTTTGGACGCACTCTATTCAAGTTGAACTATTTCATAGTTCATTTTACAAACAAATTCTGAAAGGATTTAAGGTGAATAACCCCGAGCGATAACTCGGGGAATATGCCAAAACTATTTAGCAAAAGAAAGGCTGTCCCAATTGAGACAGCCTCTATTCATGTTTCATCCTTTCAGGATTATTTGCGCGAAACTTAGTTTCCATATTTTCATAGGCGTGCTATTTTAATTATTTTTAGCCCCTATAAAGTCTGGGCTTTTGGTTAAAGCCCGTAATATTCCAAACATGAAAAACTATTTATCAATTCTTATAAGTTCTTTCCTTCTTTTGATAGCAGTTACTGCTCATGCCCAAGAGTATGGCCGAACCGTAGCAGCTAAGGAAGTCATCAAAAATGGGGTACCAGTCGTTAAAACCTACGAAACTAAATCGATTAAGAACCTGAAAGTATCTAACAAACACGGCTATGTCAATGTTGCTGTATGGCCGGAAGAGTCTATCGAGATAAGAGTAGTGGTGGATATTCAAACCAAATCAGAAACGGAGCTGGAAGAGATATTGAGCTTAATTGAACTAAAAGGGCGAACGTATTCCAATACCGTTGATTTTAAAACCGTTTTTCTGGAGGATTTCTATTCCAATTACCCATTCACCATTAATTACGACATCAAAGTACCGGCACATATTAATCTGAACATTAACAATTCAATTGGTGATGTAAAGATTGTAAATAGTGAAGGAGCTCTATCTCTAAGACACAGCTATGGTAATCTTGAATTAAAGAACATTGGCAAAGAGCAGACGCATAGTCTTCACTTATCCTTTGTGGAAGGTATGGTTGATTCAATTGGAACCATCAACAGCAACTTTAGCAACTGCACCCTGAACATTGCCAATTCAAACAATATAAGTGGCGATACAAAGTATAGCATGACCAGCATTAGCAATGCCAAATCGATCCATCTTAATACTTTTACGGATCGGCTAATTGTCACTCAAACCGACAGCGTCACTGTAAAAGGCTCACAGTTTATCGGTAAAGTTGATCAGCTCAATACCTATGCGTTTTGTGAGCTTGATAAAGGGCAACTACTATTAAATGCAAATGCCTCTATCAAGGAGTTAACTCTGTCAAACAAACAACTAAATACTACCATCATTCTTCCTGCTGAAGTGAGTTACTATATCAATGGCGAAGTATCCAACGGATCGTTTACACACCCGGATGCTAAAAGCCTTCAATTGTTCAATGAAGAAGATAATGTAACCTTTTCAGGAAAAATTGGTACTTCAACACAACAACCGGCTAACCTGACGTTATTTGTCAAAGACGCCTCTTTAACCATTAAAAATTAATACCTGTTATGTCTATATCCGATCGATTATTTAAGCTTAGAAGTTACATGGCCACTATTGGAGTGGATGCGTATATCATAACCAGCGCCGATCCGCATTTAAGTGAATATCCGGCTGATCACTGGAAATTCAGGGAGTGGATATCCGGATTTACCGGTTCTGCTGGTACGGTCGTTGTTACCAATGACGAGGCAGGCCTTTGGACCGATTCGCGCTACTTTCTGCAGGCTGAAAAAGAACTGGAAGACACAGGTATTGATCTTTACAGAATGGGTGAACCTGGTGTGCCCGATTTTAAAGAATGGCTGAGTGTTAATCTGCATTCCGGCAGTGTTGTGGGTGTTAATGGTAAAACAATGACCGTTACTGCCTACCGCCAGTTAGCACTTGCATTAAAGAAGGTTGACATTCGTATCGATGGCAAAGTATTTTTGGAAGAGGATGTGTGGGAAGGACGCTATCCGATGCCTGAATGTGCAATTTTTGAGTTGGAGACTAAATATTGTGGTCACAGCAGAAATGAGAAAATAGAGATTATACGTGATCAGATGAAGGCCAACGGAGCCACACATTATGTGATTGCCGCGCTGGATGAAATTGCATGGGTACTAAACTTCCGTGGCAATGACATTGCTTATAACCCACTCTTTCATTCCTATCTGGTAATTACCGAAAATCAGGTGAACTTGTTTATCGATCCTCATAAGTTAACCTCTACGGTTGGTAAGCAACTGGCGCAGGAAGGCATAAAAGTGTATTTGTACGATGATTTCTACAACTTTATCAAAGATATGCTTCCTGACAGCATCATTCTTATCGACCCGGATCGCACCAACAGTACAATTTTCAGTAATCTACCATCTCAATCGGCCAAAATTGAAAAAACAAGTATTGTTACAAATTTAAAAGCCCGTAAAAACGAAACGGAGATTGAGAACTTCAGAAAAGCAATGATCAAGGATGGAGTGGCCATGGTTAAATTCCTTCACTGGCTGGATAACTCCATTGGTAAAGAAAAAATCACTGAATATACGGCGGCTCAAAAATTGGGGGCTTTCAGAAGCGAACAGGAGAATTTCCACGGTGATTCCTTTAACACCATAAGCGGATATGCCGGCAACGGTGCCATTGTTCATTATGCCGTTAAAGAAGAAACAGCTGCTGAACTGCATCCTAAAGGATTGTACCTGGTTGATTCGGGTGGCCAGTATAACGAAGGAACCACCGACATCACCAGGACGGTGGTGCTGGGCGAACTGACAAAGGAAGAAATTACGGATTACACCTTAGTATTAAAAGGGCACATCGGGCTTGATATGGCCGTATTTCCTAAAGGTACAAGAGGTGTGCATCTTGATATTCTGGCACGTCAGGCTATGTGGCGCCATCACATCAACTACGGCCACGGCACCGGCCATGGGATCGGGCATTTCCTGAATGTACACGAAGGCCCACAAAGCATACGTCCACAGGACAATGGCATTGAAATTGAAGAAGGCATGATTACTTCTAATGAGCCTGGCATCTACAAATCCGGCAAGCATGGCATCCGAATAGAAAATCTGATATTAGCAGTAGACGATCAGAAATCAGATTTCGGGGATTTTATGAAATTTGAAACGCTGACCTTATGTCCGTATGACCTGCGGGCAATTGACCCTACGATGCTCAATGACGATGAGCGACTTTGGTTAAATAATTACCATCAGCGAGTGTATGAATTATTGGCGCCTCAATTGGATGGTGAATTGAAAGAATGGTTAAAAAACAGCACTAAAGCAGTTTAATGTTAAGCGTTTGTATCCCTGTTTATAATGTTGATGTTACAAAGCTGGTCTCTGATTTAAACAGACAAATAATTACTTCACACATAAGCGGTGAAGTAATTGTTCTTGACGATGGCTCCAATGAAGAATTCAGAGCTATCAACAGAGCCATTAAGCAACACGACTACGTTAGATACTACGAACAGGATAACATGGGCAGATCAGTTACAAGAAACAGACTAGCAGCCCATGCCCGATACGAAAAGCTAATTTTCATTGATTCGGATTGTAATATCAGTGAAGATTACCTGAGTACATATAATCGTGTTGATATAAATAAAAGTCCGCTTGTAATTGGAGGCTTGTACTATGGGGAAAGGCCTAAACAGAGAAGTTTAAGGTTACGGTGGAATTATGGCAAGAAGCGGGAAGAAAAAATAGAATATGGTAACGACTCTATTAGCTTTCTGTCTTCGAACTTTATGATTAAAAATGATCTTTTTCAGAGCATAGGTTTTAATGAAAGCATTAAAACCTATGGACATGAAGACACGTTATTTGGCATTCAACTCAGGTTAAGAAAAGTTCCATTTACGCAAATCAATAATAAGGTTGAACATGCAGGCCTCGAACCGGCAAGCATTTTTCTTGAAAAAACAAAGGAATCAGTTCGCAACCTCATACACATCAATTCAATATTACAATCGAAACAACTGGACAAAACACGAATAATTAGTTTATACAACCAAAATATGCCTGGATTGGCAATTAAATCGATAGGCTCTTTATTCACGGTATTTGAAAAACCATTTCGTCTGTTTCTTAATTATATTTACCCATCAATTTATATATTTGACATTTACAAACTACTGTATTTATATAAATTGAAGGACGAATCAATTACCAGTAAAAAAATTGCAGGATGAAAATAAAATCATTTCTACCATTATACGCGTTACTGCTTTTTATACCATTAACAATAACTGCCCAATCCTATAACATTGATGTATCCATTGGTGGATGCTCCGACTCAACACTGATACTTGGTTATTACTTCAATAACAAAATGTTAGTGAAAGACACGACCTATATTAATAACGATGGTACTTACACCTTTAGTGGGGAAGATAAGCTTGATGAAGGCATATATATTGTCTATCTGCAAAATCAAAGTTATTTCGATGTACTTATAGGTCAGGATCAAATATTTAGCATTAATACTAAAAAGAATGATCTGCTAAATCAAATGACCATCAAAGGAGCACAGGAAAGCTCCGACTTTTTGGCTTATCAGCAATTTCTTGTCAGCAAGCAAAAAGAAGCTGTACAATTGCAGGAGCAAATAAAGGCTGCAGCCGACGCAAAAAAGAAAGAGGAGTTACAAGAAGAAATTAAAGCACTTTCATTTGAAGTTAAGAATAAATACAAAGATATCGTGAAGGTGCACCCCAATAGTTTTGTCAGCATTTTTCTGAATGCCACACAAGACATTGAAGTGCCACAAATGAAAGCGCCGGAGAACAGCAGCAATCCTGATTCAGTCGTTCAGCGTTTGCGTTATAACTATTACAAAGCACACTACTTCGATAACTTAAAAATGGACGATCCACGCCTGTTGAGAACACCAATTTTCACCAGTAAGCTGGATAACTACTTTCAGAAAGTTCTGATTCAGATACCTGATACTATCATCAAAGAAGCACATCGCGTCATTGCTATGGCCAATGCCAATTATGAAATGGAGAAGTACCTGATTCAACATCTGTTTAATATGGCCAACGAAAGCAAAATAATGGGCATGGATGCGGTAATGGTTGATCTTGGTGAGGTCTACTATTTGAGTGGCAGAGCCGATTGGGTCGATGATGAGTTTTTAAGCAAACTAAGAGAGCGTGTGGACAAAATCAAGCCAAATATTATTGGTCATGCTGCAGCTGATTTTAAGATGCAATCGTATACTGAGGAATATTTTAAGCTCAGTGAAATACGAGCCAATATTACAATCCTAGTGTTCTGGGAGCCGGAATGTGGCCACTGTGAGAAAGAAATTCCAAAACTTAATGAGGACGTTTGGAGGAAATACAAAGATCAGGACATTAAAATCGTGGCGGTTTACACACAGATTGATCAGGACTCCTGGATAGAGTTTATTCATAATCATGAGCTGGACGAATGGATTCACTTATATGATCCTTATAATCAAAGCAATTTCAGAAATAATTACGATATCTATAGTACACCTGTCATTTACATTCTTGACAAGGATAAAAACATTTTGGCCAAGCGAATTGGTGCAGAGCAGATTCCGGGCTTCTTAGATCATCACTTTAAAATCAACTAATATGTATCGCTATATCATCACATGCTTCTTTTTAAGCTTATTAATTCTGGCTTGCGAAACCACAGAAAAGGACATTCCTCCGCCAGAAATATTTATTCAAATGCCCGAAGGAGGCTTTGATTTTGATGTTGATAGTGTTGAGTTAATTGAACCAAAAATAACCTACGACATAGACTCTGAATATGCGTGGATAGAAAATGAAATAACTTTCAGCACTGATAAAATTCTTCAATTTGAAAACAAAGAACATGGCAGCTATTTGTATACTTTTAAAGTAACCACACCGAATGGCGAACACGCCAAGGATATTCCGGTGCATGCCATTGATTTCTGTACATTTGAAGAAAAGAAGGATTCACTAAATGATGATGGCTACCTTAACAATCATAAATTAGGCTATCATCCATTTAAGTTTGTTCAGTTTGAATATACTTTTAACGAAGCAGACAATAGCTGGAGCGGATTTGCCATTAGTGAAAACACAAATAAATCAGATGGTTCAGAGAAAAATGAGTATAGCGTTTATGACAGTAATGGTGCCGATGAGTCAGAAGTTTTTGCTGTATTTAAACAATCTGAAACCAATCATAAAATTATATTTGGCGACAATAAACTTCATAATCTGAAGAGTATAGCTATTAATAATTCCACCAGAGCTTACCTGGTAATGCAATCGGGATTTAAAAAGAAAGAAGCGGAAGATTATCTGCTGCTAACAATTACCGGTTACGACTTAAGTGGTAATGAATCAGGTACACCTGTGGAATTTCTTTTGGGTGACTACCGACCTGAAGCCACCGCTGACAAGTACCTGATTTCAACATGGAACGATATTGATTTAAATCCGCTTGGAGCCGTTCATTCCATCGGCTTTAAACTCACATCTTCACGCGAAGATGATCCCGAGTTTGAAGCTCTAAAGTATTTTTGCCTGGATAATCTGAAGATCAAAGATTAAGGAAAATATAATTCAGTAAAGGCTTTGCAACTGCATCGCCTTTACTGCTAAGTTCTTTAATCTGTTATAATAACACGTTTTACAATTGTCTGTTTTGACGATGTAAATCGGATTAAATATAAACCTTGTGGAATATTGGCCACGGATATGTCACCACTACTTTTTCCATAAAGTTTGGTTTGAGCAACTTTGGCGCCATTCACCGCAAACACTTCAGCCAATTCAAGTCCATTGATATTACTGGTATATTTTAATAGATTCGTTGCCACCGGATTATTAACGATTGTCAATCTGTTTTCCTTCACTCCTGTCGGCACATCCGGAACGTCAACAATCTGTGGGTCTGAAACCAAAACATCAATCCAATAAGCTCCCTTTGAGTAATCTGTATTTAATTCCTGAAATTGTGCCCATTCACCATTATCCTGACGAATAAACGCTCTATTATATCCCTCT
The DNA here is from genome assembly GCA_002429115.1 of Saccharicrinis sp. UBA6048. Lineage (GTDB taxonomy): Bacteria > Bacteroidota > Bacteroidia > Bacteroidales > Marinilabiliaceae > Carboxylicivirga. Next base: position 7,326 of record DIYS01000030.1, read on the forward strand.
TCGTTTCTGATATCGGACATATAAAGACTAAAGGTATCGATACTAGCTGCATAATTTAATTCTACCCCGGCAAAAAAAGAGCCGGTAACTTCCAAAGGGGTTGGTAAATTATATAAAGTTTCAGTATCCTTTCTAAGATCTTGTAAAGCAACATTGTCTTTACTCCATAAAACGGTTCCCGGAACACCATTATCATTATCCCAGATTTTGATATTTATTTTTTGAGTCGAATTACTCACCTTCGAAGGAACAATATAGATGCCACTTATCGATGCACTTTCTACATCGTAAAATGAATTGGCATAAGCTGTATACCCACGCTCATTATGACCTGACCAGCTGCCTTTAAAATTATCATCGTACAATACCTTTGCGGTTCTTTCAGAATTAAGATGAGTGAGCCTGACATGACTTGACATCTCACGTCCTTGTAAAGATTGCAAGTCCAGATTATCTGGAGACAGCCATTTGGCCAAACTTTCGTCTTTCGCTCTATCTTTATTCCATGCCTTATTAAATCGGGCATAGTACTCATCATCGTCTATACCCTCCACCTTATTACTACATACTGCCCCACCACCCGATAAAGTACCAATTAACAACTGATCTTGTGTAAATAAACCAGAACCGGATGAACCAGGCTCTGTTACTCCAGTGGCCCATTTAGTTATTTTCCAATGGGCTTCTTCAACAAAAGGAACTCCACCATATGATGTAGAATTAAAAGTCCTAGCTTCAGGTGCTCCAGTTGATATAGCTATCTTTTTCACATCTCCATAAGGGTGATGTACTGAAAAAACTGTTTCTTCAATGGTTTCAGCCCGTGTCCAGCCAGCAAAATAAGGTCGGTAACTTTCTTTAGGTGTTTCACCCATCCTCAGCAAAGCAAAATCCATATTCTCGACATAGGCTAACAAACTTGCTCCGGAAACAGTTTGTGCATCAGTCCCATTAATAACCGGATCACAACTAAATGATTCATAGTTAAAAAAGAAAATAACGGTCTGTGCTGTATAATCAAATTGCTTTCCTTCAGGCCAACCCGTTGTTGTACAATGTCCGGCAGTTAAAAACATCGGATTACCTGTTTCATCGGTACTATTAATGATTGTGCCAGAGCATAAATAAACACCTGCCGAAATTATTTTACAACTTGCTCGTCTTACTTCATCTGATGCTATTGGTTCGCAAGCAACACCTACATTACAATAGCCCGATCTTCCAAAATCACTTTGTTGTTTTAGCAAGCCAAAAACACCAAGGTAATCATGATTAACAGCACTAATTTGTATTTCATGATTATAGTTGATTGGATAGTTTGTTTGCAATTCAACAACTATTTCATCACCTGCCACAGGAGCAACGGCAAATAATTTGGACGGTTTATTATTTTCGTGAGTGAAGGCTCCTAGCACCTGTGTACGATCTTTATTATACACAAACATTTTATCGCCTTCATTTAAATAAAACTTATCAAATATGAGGTTTAAACTTTTAGCTCCTTCTGATTTAATACTTATCGTCCAAATATTAAGTCCCCCTGCACTCTCTGTCCAACTTCCTGAATTTTCGGGTGTGAAATTGGTAAATATTGGCTCGGCAAAACGAAGTGGCTGTTGCCTCTCATCATCTAACGTTTGAACCAGTGCATATGATTTAAGAAGATTAACAGATAATTCAATTGATTTAGTGCTCAACTGCTCAGAAGAGGCCATTGGTTCACCACCATGTGATATTTGAGCATTTATACAGAAACTAAAAGCTAAAGCACAACAAATAGTAATATATTTCATCATAACCAAATCTACTTAAATATTCAATTATTGTTACACATGGATACAGCAAAAGTTAATTTACATGTTCCTTTTCATCTATTGTCATTCGTTCTTTGCGTAATACAACCTGTTTTCCTCTTTCAAATTTACGCATAAATGATATGTACTTTTTCATACGACCTACCCGGCCAAAACTATCTAATACCAAAGCCCATGCCATTAATAAACTTGTTACCACAATAGAAAGCAACAAGATACCCAATTCAAAATCATTAATCCTGAATTCTTTAGGAATAGCAAAGAAAAGAAGGATAGAGATCAATCCACGCGGCGCTATTAAAAATTGTGGAAAATAATCTCGTTTGAAGATAATTTTAAAGGCAAGCCATCGAAAAGCAAACATACCAATTATAAAATAAGCAGTTAGCAATAATATATGTGGAACAAATACACCTGCTAAAGTAATGGACATTCCCAGGATAAAAAAGAAGAAAGTGCGAACAACAAAGGCACTTTCACGAGTTAGCAGCTTAAAATCTAATAACACTTTAGTAATGCTCTCATCGTTAAGATATTTCCGCATAAACCCACTAAAGAAAAGCGTTCTGTTTTCAAGTATCAGCCCAAAGACCAATATCATCAACAAGGATGACAAATGAAATAATTTACCAATCCCATAAAACAGAATCAGCATGGCTATAAACAAGAACAGTTTTATATCTGATTTAATCTTTTGAAAGGCTATAATCATCGCGTAAGACAAAGCAATACTCAAGAGCAGTGTTCCACCCACATTAGATATGACATTCAGCCCAACCATGGTTGCTCCATCCGTGTCGAGATTTTCAACCAATAAATAAAAGAACATAATCCCCAAAATATCGGATATCGTACTTTCGTATATTAAGAACTCTCGTTTGCTCCTTTCCAATCCACTTACGCTAGGTATAACTATTGCACTGCTTGTAATGGATAAAGGAATTGCATAAATAACTGATGTCAACATATCCAGATTACCTATAAAATACTTTATTCCCACAGCCAGAAAAAAGGTATTAAACACAAGCGACAGTCCGGCTATTAAGGTTGACAAGGTGATCAGCCGAATTTTACTTCGTTTTAGTTCGAGGTCAAGGGCTGCTTCGAGCACTATAAATATAAGTCCAACAATACCGAGTACTTCCAGAGGTAAAAACCATTCTTCTTCATTGAACTCTATCCCCAACAATTCTTTTGCTGCATATCCGGATATAATCAACAAAATAACACTTGGTATATTGGTTTTTTGAGCTATAATATTGTACAAGTAGGATACAATAACGATTACAGCTGCTCCAATAACCAAGTAATATGCACTAATTCCTTCCATTCAATTTTTTCTGTTTGGTTAATAATATAAAAAAATCCCGTTCAATCGAACGGGATTTGAAAATATCTACGAGTATAGATTATTCGTATACCTTAGTATCAACCTCTCCGTTAAGAACAGACAGACCGTTTTGTGCTAACGCCCACATTTCATCCTCACCAGGATAAACTTTGATTGGAGCTAACCAGCCTACCATATCCTTCAGGTATTCAACCAATATCTTATCATAGGCAATACCACCAGTGATCACAATACCATCAACTTTACCTTTTAAAGTTGCAGCACAGCCACCAATTGTTTTACCAATCTGGTAAGCCATAGCCGAGTGGATCAATTTATAATGAGGATCACCTTCTGCAGCTTTTTTCTCTACTTCATGCGCCTGGTTGGTGCCTAAGTGAGCAACTAAACCACCTTTACCATTAACAAATTTACGCATTTCCTCGTAGCTGTATTTGCCACTAAAACAAGCGTCAATTAATGCTCCTGTAGGTAATGTACCTGCACGTTCCGGAGAAAATGGACCATAACCATCTAAGGCATTGTTTACATCAACAACGCGCCCTTCGCGGTGAGCACCAACAGAGATACCACCACCAAGGTGAGCTACAATCACATTAATATCTTCATATTTCTTTTCAATTTCCTTAGCAAAACGTTTTGCTACTGCTTTCTGATTCAAAGCATGGAAAATTGAACGACGAGGCATATCAGGGTGACCAGTAACACGAGCTACATCATCCAACTCATCAACTACTACAGGGTCGGCAATAAAAGCACGTGCTCCTTCAATGTTTTTAGCCATGTCATCAGCAATTAAACCTCCAAGATTACTTGCATGCTGACCTAAAACACCTTTGCGTAAGTCTACTTTTAAAGCTTCATTAACTTCATAAACACCTGATGAAATTGGCTTAACCATTCCACCACGTCCAACGATAGCATCAAAGTTATCAATCTCGATATCAGCTTCTATAAGCTCTTTGATGATTGTGTCTTTTCTGAACTCAAACTGCGCTGCAATATTTTCATATTTTGCAATTTCTTCGCTTGAGTGTCTTAAAGTTTTTAAGAAAACTGATTCACGTCCCAGGTATACAGCAATTTTTGTTGATGTAGAACCCGGATTGATTACAAGGATTTTCTTATGATCCATATTTTTCAAATTAATTGGGATTTCTCACTAAAAATTAATCATTCATTTATCGTCCGAAGGGTGTTTAAACAAAAACATCCGGCTCCGAGAGAACCGGACATATGTTTATCCCATTGCGGCTAATAAAATACTATTGTACTTCGAGTCTTCCGAATCGCTACGTGATGTAAGCACAATCGGGGCTGATGCACCTAATATTACAGAAGCTACTTTTGCTTTTGCAAAGAATACCAATGTCTTATACAACACATTACCTACTTCGATATCAGGCATTAATAATAAATCAGTATCACCAGCTACTTCACTCTTAATACCCTTATGCTTAGCACTTTCGAAGCTAACAGCATTATCAAAAGCTAAAGGTCCGTCAATGATACAGTTCTTAATCTGATCGCGCTGGTTCATTTTTGAAAGTAAAGCGGCATCAAGTGTTGCCTCCATGCTTTCGTTTACCATCTCAATAGCTCCAAGTACTGCAACTTTAGGTTTAGCAATACCCATTTTGTTCATGTAACCAACCGAGTTGTTAACAATACCAATCTTGTCCTTTAAGTTAGGCGCGATATTCATTGCAACATCTGTTACACCAATCAGCTTATGGTAAGTATCCACTTCAAACAAAGCAAAGTGTGATAACAAACTTCCTGTTCGTAGTCCCCATTCTTTGTTCAATACACCTTTCAACAAAGTTGGAGTAGCTACTTTACCCTTCATAAGAATGTCTGCCTTATTATCGTGCACCATACGTACAGCCAATTCAACCGACTTCACATCATCTGGTTCATGAATAAAAGTAGCCCCGGTAAAATCAAATCCTTTCTCTTCAATGATACGCTCTGTATCCGGACGAGAACCAATTAAAATCGGATCGATTATTCCATTTTTTAAAGCTGTATACACGGCTTCCAGTGAGTGTGAGTCTTGCGAAACAGCAAGAGCCAGCTTCTTCTTAACCTCATTTTTTTCAATAAGTTTTTGAAGATCATCTAAGGATTTAAACATTTTATTTAGATCTAAAAGATTTAGTTTGTCAATTAACGGTTTGCCAGTTCTTCAACAATTTGTTTGGTATCCTGAGCAATTACCAACTCTTCATTTGTTGGAACTACCATTACTTTAACATTATTACCCTCCGGACTGATAACTTGTTCTTCACCTCGTAAACCGTCGTTGAGCTTAGGATCAACTTCAATACCGATGAACCCTAGTCCGTCACATACTCCAGCACGTGTATCGCAACCATTCTCACCAATACCTCCGGTGAAAACAACAATATCAACACCTCCCATGGCAGCAGCATAGGAACCAATGTATTTTCTAATACGGTAATCGTATATCTGAAGGCCTAAAAGCGCTCCATCGTGTCCTTCTTTAGCAGCACTCTCAATTTCGCGCATATCTGATGATATTCCGGTCAAGCCCAACATTCCACTGTGCTTATTAAATAAGACGCTGGCAGAACGTGTTCCAATCAACTCCTTATCCATGATGTAAGTAACAGCACCTAAATCAAGGTCACCTGCGCGTGTTCCCATTACTAGTCCTTCAAGAGGAGTGAATCCCATTGAGGTATCTACTGACTCACCATTCTTAATTGCACAAATAGATGCACCATTACCTAAGTGACAAGAGATAATTTTCTGTGTGTTGTAATCTACACCTAAAATATCACAGGCCCGTTTAGATACATAACGGTGACTTGTTCCATGGAAACCGTAACGACGGATGCCATACTTTTTATATAGTGATTGAGGAATCGCATACATGTACGCCTCTTTTGGCATTGTTTGGTGGAATGCTGTATCAAATACACCACACTGAGGTACGCTAGGTAACAATTGTGTAATTGCTTCAATACCTTTCAGGTTTGGTGGGTTATGAAGTGGAGCCAGGTCAATGCACTCTTCCATTTTACGCACCACATCGTTGGTAATGAATACACTTGAGTTGAACTCTTCACCTCCGTGTACCACACGGTGACCTACTGCATCAATTTCTTCCAGCTTTGTAATACATCCATGGCGCTCGCTGACCAATACGCCAAGAATATAATCGATGCCTGTTTGATGATCCAGTATTTCCCCCTCTAATAAAACCTTTTCGTTTCCTTCTTTCTGATGCTTTAGAAATGATCCTTTCAAACCAATTTTCTCTACAACACCGGCTGCCAACACGTTCCAATCATCATTGGCCATGTTGAACAATTGATATTTAATGGATGAACTACCACAGTTCAGAACTAAAATCTTCATTTTAATTGTTTTTGGTTTAGATGGAATGACCCATCTGATTCTTTAATGTTACAGTAATTTAATTAGGCTTTTTTTCCAAAAATCGTATCATCTTCCTGGATATTGCCTTCTTGATCGTAGCGGTAGAAACCTACGCCAACATGACTACCATATCGCTTGGCACGTACCAATCTGCGAATCAATGGAGATGGTGCAAACTTCTGGTTACCAAACTCCTCATGTAGATTCTCCATCCAGCGAACCACTTTATCTAAACCAATAACATCTGCTGCTTTGAAAGGCCCAAGGCGCATTCCTAAACCGATTTCCATTGTTTTATCAATGTCATTCATCGTAGCAACACCTTCCATCAAAGTAGCACATGCTTCATTAAGCAACGTAACATATAAACGTACGCTAACAATACCCGCTGACTCTTCTACAGGAATCACATCTCTGTTGATCAGCTTAACAAACGTACATACTCGTTCATACACCTCATCCGAAGTATATAATCCTTTAACAACCTCAATAATTCTTGCTTCTGGTGATGTAACAAAGAAATGAAGGCTTGCGCAACGCTCGCGGAACTGAAGTTCAGAAGCTAACTCTGTTACAACAATAGTCGTTGCATTGGTCGCAATAATTGCTTCACGATCAATAACCGCTTCTACTTTTCTAAACACCTCTTTTCGTGCATCAATACTACGTACACCTGTTTGATCGTCCGCACGTATAGCTTCGATAACAAAATCACAATCAGACAGGTCGCTATACTCTGTTGAGCCTTTAATGCGACTCATGATAGCACGCTTCTCACTGCCGGTTAAGCCCCAGTTTTCAATTCTGCTATCCAATTCTT
>DIYS01000067.1 GCA_002429115.1 Saccharicrinis sp. UBA6048
TTTTTGGGAGATGGTCAATTAAAAATATAATATACATCGGGCTAATCCATAACTTATTAAGAAACAAAAAACGATTGCCCGATTTTTTTTAGATAAAATATGATCAGTCAGTATACAGTCATTGGTTCTGGAAGTTCCAAATAACCCGAAATCCAGAATCCGAAATTCCTTATGTGACCAAACGCACAAAACAGTATTTTTCCAGGTATTAGTTTTGCCAACGCAAATTCAGAAACAAACAAAAAATAATCATATCATGGATTTAAAAAATGCTGTTGTTATCGATGTGCGTACGATTGAGGAGTTTCGAATGGGTAACGTACCAGGATCGATTAATATTCCATTGGATTCTATTCCAAACCGTTTAGCTGAGATTAAAGAGTTGGATGGGCCAATAATTCTTTGTTGTGCCTCAGGAGCCCGTAGTAATGCAGCCTGTGGTTACTTGCACCAAAATGGCATTACAGAAATATATGACGGTGGTCCCTGGACAGTCGTGAATGCACACATGAATAACTAACATCAAAAATCATACACCATATATCATACATCACTATGGGATTATTGGATTTATTATTTGGAAAACGAAAGCAAACAGTACTGGAGGCGATTGAACGAGGAGCAAAAATAATTGATGTTCGTTCTCCGCAGGAATTTAAATATGGAAATGTAGATGGATCGATCAATATTCCACTCGATCGATTAAATGGGTCAGCCATTAAAAAACTTAAGAAATTGAATGCACCTCTTGTTGTGTGTTGTGCATCAGGCATGCGAAGCGCCTCGGCAAAAGGTATGTTGCTTGAGAATGGTTTTGATGAAGTTCATAATGCAGGAGGGTGGCACAAACTCAACCGCTGGATGAATAGCTAATAAACTAAAAATTAGGAATTTTAGAAAAATGAAACGAATTATAATAATCGGCGGATTATCTGCCGGACCATCGGCTGCTGCCAAAGCGCGCCGTGAAAATGAGGATGCAGAAATTCTGTTATTCGAAAAATCAAGCAATATAAGCTATGCCACTTGTGGTATTCCGTATGCACTTTCGGGGGTGATCAACAGCCGTAAAAAACTGATTGTGGTTGAAGCGGAGTTGCTTAAAAATCGCTTTAATGTTGATATGCATCTTGAAGAGGAAGTCTTGGAAATACTGCCTGACGCCCACAAAATTATGACCTCTAAAGGTGAGTATGTGTATGATAAATTGGTATACGCTGCCGGTGCTCATACTTTTATTCCACCGGTGAAAAATATTGAAATCGCCAACAACTGGTCGCCGTGCCGTAGCCTGGAAGATTACGATAAGGTAATGAAGGAAGCAATACCGGAGTCGGCCAAACACATCACCGTAATGGGTGCCGGATTGATTGGTGTTGAGGTGGTTGAAAACCTGAAAGAATTGGGCAAAGAAGTGACTTTAATTGAAGGAAGTTCGCAGGTATTACCGATGTGGGAACCTAAGTTCAGCCATTTTGCCCGCCAGACTATGCAGCAGCATGGGGTAGAAGTGTTTACTGATTCATTTGTGAAAGAATTTAAGGTAGAAGATGGAAACATCACTGAAGTGAGAATATCAGATACCCAATCGGTAAAAACGGATTATGTGCTGATGAGTGTTGGTATTCGTCCAAATACTGAAATGTTAACATCTAAAGGAGCGAATTGTATTGCCAACGGAGCACTCAAAGTGAATGAGCGCATGGAAACATCATTGCCTGATATTTACGCAGCCGGTGATTGTGCAAGTATCAAAAATCTGCAAACAGGTGAATACGATTATCTGCCTTTAGGCACCCACTCCAACAAGGGCGGACGTACGGCCGGACAAAATGCAGCAGGCGGTTCCGATACTTTCGAAGGAGGTTACAAAACAGCCATCATTAAAGTATTTGAAAAAACATTGGCACGTACAGGTATGAACCCTGCCTTTATGAATAAGAAAGGCATTGCTTATAAAACCAATCTGATTTTGGCAGGTGCCACACCAGGCTATTACCCGGATCAGAAAGAAATGATCATCGAAACCTACTATAAACCGGAAGATGGTACAATTTTAGGGTGTGAGATATTTGGTGAGCATGGGGTTGATAAGCGTGTGGATGTGATGAGTACGGCTATCTATGCGAAGCTCAAAATATCTGATTTGCCAAAACTTGATTTGGCATATGCCCCACCTTTCTCGCCAGCTAAAGACCCGGTGGTGGTATCGGGGTATGTCTCGTCCAATGCCTTACATGCTGATTATAGTGAGATTAGTATTGAGGAGCTGCAGGCGATTATTGAGAAGGAAGATGCTGGAACTTACCAGATATTGGATGTGCGAACGCCTGGTGAGATAAAGCAATTAGGGAAGATCGAGGAAGCTCTTGAAATACCTGTTGATGAATTAAGAAATAATCTGGACAAACTGGATAAAAGCAAAACAACTTATGTGTATTGTGCCAAAGGATTACGTGGCTATTTGTCGTTTTTAATTCTTCGACAAAATGGCTTTGAAAAGTTACACAACTTATCCGGCGGCTATACCATCTGGAATTATTTGAATTAAGATATTGTCTGTTTTAACCAGGCATAGTATTGGGATAATTAAATAAAAAGGCGATCGCTGTGTGCAATCGCCTTTTGTATAATAGACTTTGTTACTTATTAGTTTAATCCTATGGTTTCCATGCCTTGCTCAAAAACAATGTCACGTGGAATGCCAGCTTCTGCAATGCGATCAAGGTCAGCTTGTAAAGCAGGACGAATGGTGCCCATTTCAGCTAACATTTGTTTCGCTTTCTCGTAGTTACCATCACCTTGCATTATTAGTATCTCTGCAGAAAGATTATTCATAGCTTCAGTCATTTTATCAAAGTCAACGGTGTAGTAACCAGTTTCTTTATCGTAACTGAAAGCACCTGTTTCCTGGAAATAGTTGAAACGCATCATGTTGGCCTTACCGTGGGCACTTGCAGCACCAAAGCGTACAGAGCGGAAAATACCAGCCATAAAGGTCACGTAGTTATCCATTAAATCTTTGTTTGGTAATTCACCCATCTCAGCCAATTGAGCAACCATATAAAGTCCAAGGATGTCAGCTTTTGCTTCTTCAATCGACGAATAGGTTTCTTTCATCGCTTCACGAACGCTTTGATTTCCATCCAAGGTCATTTTGATACCTAAACCATGCGCTACTTCATGGAACATCGTATTCTCAAAGAAAGCGTCGAACTTCACATGCTTTTGCTGTTCAGGCGTGATTAATACCTTACTGATTGGCACTACGATGTTATCGAACTTAGCTTGCATAGAGTTTTTCAACTGAAGCTTACGGCTGCCTTTTTCGATGTGTACCTGTGGATCATTTGGCAGGTTAATAGCAATGGTTTTACTTCCTGAGTTACAGTCGCCGGCATAATACAATGCATCATAAGCACCCAAATCACTGTCGGTACCAGGAACTTCTTTTTTATACTCAGCTTCTACTGGCAGAGATTCTTGTAGTTGAGGCAATAATGACGCAAAGCGAGTTAGCTTATCCGACCACTCTTTGTCCTTAATAAGGATAAAAGATTCAAAAGCAGCTTTACTACCATACAACGCATCTTCGTATGTTTCAATTGGACCAACTACAAAATCAATGGTGTTGGTTTTCATATCCATCCAGG
>DIYS01000060.1 GCA_002429115.1 Saccharicrinis sp. UBA6048
GCATTAAGCGCTGCTAATATGGCTGAACCGGTTGGTGTGCAGAGTTCCCTTTCAATGGGCCCCATTTCGCCTGGTAATTCATGCTTTTCAAAAATGATTTTAGTGGCTGGTGCCGGCACTGGCAAATGACCATGACTAAAAGTGATGTGCCCACCACCAAAACTTACCGGATTTATCAATATTGCATTTGTTGGTGCGTTTAACAATTGCAAACCCATGACAGCACCGGTGATGTCAATTAAAATATCCTGCGCCTCGTGCAAATAGGCATCCTCATGATGTTCATGCTGGTGATCACTATCGTCATGATGGTGGTGATGCGCATGTAAGTGATCCGTTAAAAAAGTATTTTCTTTGTGTGCTTTAATTTCAGCCTCCACCAATACTTTTAAAGCTCTAAAACCAAATTGCTGATAAGTATCTTTGATATCTAATTCAGCAAAAATATCCTCTAGTAAATGGTAGGCTCTATGGCCTGATAAGTGGCCATCGTTGTGTTTAATATCTATATGTAGACGATGTGCGTTGTCGTGTGTTAATGAAGTGGTGATCGTGGCTTGTCCGATTTTCTCAGCAGCCAATTTCATCGCATTTAGCATTTGAGTTTCATCGGCACCTGCAGATATTAGGGCTGCTGCAAACATATCGCCGGCTATGCCGCCACTTGGGTCTATATAAAGTTGCATATTATAAAGCTGTTAGCCATCAGCCATTAGCTGATAGTAAATTAGTGTTATTTTAATCAGATAATATTAGTATGCAGAATAAGTGAAAGTTAGGTCTTGATAAGAGTGAAATGTATTCACTCTTCATTGATAACTTTCCCTATAGTATTATCTCATCTTCTTCGGCTGTAATACCTCTGTTGATAAAAGAATTGTGTGGCTCAAGTGTTTTTATAACATGAGTAATGTTCTGAATAGCTTTTGGGCCTTGTAATTCTTTATCTGTTGCCGGATGTAGCGGTGCATACGATTTATATTTCAGCAGTTCAATGTCTTCAAAGTCTTTTGGAAAACCTTTGGGAGCCATCTTTAGCTTATCCTCAAACTTTTGAGGAAATACCTTTTGAAATTCCTTATCATTAATGATGGTTTTAAATTCGTCAGTAAAATTATAAATCTCGCGACGCACAGCCTTTAGCACATCCGAAGGCGGACAATAGATACCACCTGCAACCATACATTCACCTGGCTCAACATGCAAGTAATAACCAGCCAATGTGCTTTTACGGCCACCTTGAGCCACAAAACCTCCCATATTTGTTTTATAAGGTGTTTTATCCTTTGAAAATCGCGTGTCTCTGTAGATTCGGAATACACACTCTTTTGGAGTTAAATCTCCTACACTGGGATCAACATCGTGAACAACGTCAATAAAATGTTGCATGGATTTTTCAAACGATGCTTTTGCTTCATTAAAAAATGCTTTATTCTCTTGAAACCAATCGCGATTATTATTGGCTTTTAATTGGGTAAGAAAATCAAATACAATTGGGTCTATCATTTTACACAGTTTTAATTTGCAATCTTATATACTATAAAAATCAAATGGCCATAAAAGGCAGAATACACGAATGTAAACAATATTGAAATTCCCACATCTATGCTTAGTTTTAATCTTTTAAATATCAACAATACAATAGTGAGATAACCAAATATTGTTGCAATGATTAATGCAGGTGTTTCGACATAGTTAATTAATAAATGTTTCCATTGATTATTATCAACATCATTTAACGAAGTATTAAGCACAATGGACAGAAGATATAGCCCTATAGATGTTAATGGTATTAAGCGAATTGTTGGCATCGAGAGACATTTTTAGTAGATACAAAATACAAATTTTTGAATTACAGTTATTCTGATGTAAGTCAAAAAGTGCAGCGGTTCAAAACTCAACTCTTAAACTACTACACATTTTATCAATTCGGCAGTTCGACAAATAAGAGAAGACAGAAGACTAAAACCTTGTGATATTAACCAACGCATATTAATTTTGATGTATGGGAGAAAAATAAAAACGTTTTACCCGATAAAGCAATGATAAAATATGCAGTGATAGTTGCCGGAGGAAGCGGCACACGCATGGGAAGCGATATTCCGAAACAATTTCTTGAAATCAACAACTGTCCGGTGTTGATGCATACCTTGCAAACCTTTTATAATTTCGATGCAAATATGCGATTGATTGTGGTTTTGCCAGCCGATCAAATTGATTACTGGAATGAGCTATGCCATGTGCACAATTTCAAAATCCCACATCAAATTACCAATGGAGGTTCAACGCGCTTTGAAAGTGTTAAAAATGGTCTTTCACTGGTCGAAACACCTGCCTTAATTGGTATTCATGATGGTGTTCGTCCTTTTGTGTCGGCAGATTCACTAAAGCGTTGCTATCATCATGCAGATGCCCTTGGCAATGCCATACCAGTTTTAGATGCCTATGAATCGATTCGCCAGGTGATGGAAGATTGCAGTGTGGCATTGGATCGATCGTCTATTAAACTGGTTCAAACACCACAGGTCTTTCATTCTGATATTTTGCTTCCGGCCTATGAGCAGGTTTATGATCCGCTTTTTACAGACGATGCCTCTGTTGTTGAGAAATATGGTAAAACCATTCATCTGGTTGCAGGAAACAGAGAGAATATTAAAATCACAACGCCTTTTGATCTGATCTTAGCAGAGGCTTTTATAAAGGCTGGCTTTAAAAAAGTTAGTAAGTAGTGGATGATCGAATAATTGAATAAGAATGTGGATAAGAGTATTTAAAGCAGTAATAAGAGACTCAAATAAGAACGATCTAATGCTTAAGGTTAAGAATCACAAACTTGTATATTCGAGTCCTGATGGTTTACTTAGATTGAACTCCGTTAATGTAGGGAGAATTAGAAGTATCCCTGTTAAGATAGAAAGCTCAAGAAATGGCAGAATATTAGTAATTAAGTGTTATTCGAACATTAGTAAGCCAATTTTAGTTTATTCCTTTTTAAGTTTATTCTTGGCAATTGCATTAATATCTGAAACAAGCTATTTATTTGCGATTTCTTTTTCTTTCGTCTTTCTATTATTCTCAATAATAACTAGTATAAAGACTCTAAACTCTAAGGTAGAAAAGAAAATAGAACAGATTATTAATAAATAAGATCATCATTAATTAGTTAACTCTAAAATGAAACAACGGATTTTATCAAGGTAAACTTTACTTTAGGTAGATGATATCCGTTGATAATTAATTTCATATATCAAAAAATCGCTTCAGCAACTTTGCGTGTACTTTGTGTGCCCATCATTGTATAGAAATGAAGAATTGGAACATTATGTGCCATTAATTCTTTCGCCTGATGGATGCACCATTCGACACCTACCTGTTTTACTTCGTCATTGTTTCTACACTTTCGCATTTCTTTGGCAAATTCCTCCGGTATATCCACATGGAATATTTTTGGCAAAACAGATAGCTGGTTCATCAAAGTGACAGGCTTCAATCCCGGTACAATGGGAACCGTGATACCCATATCCTTGGCACGTTTGACAAAATCAAAGTACTTGGCATTATCAAAAAACATCTGAGTAACCACATATTCGGCACCGGCATCCACCTTTTGTTTGAGCCAATACAAATCAGAATCCATATTTGGCGCTTCCTCGTGCTTTTCAGGGTATCCGGCTACGCCATAGCTAAACGGTGTGTCAAATGCATCCAGTAAAGTTCCGTCTAAGAACTGGCCGGTATTTAAGGCATTCACCTGGTTAACCAGATCAATGGCATAGTTGTTACCCGTCTCTGATGTTGTTGTAAAACGATCGCGGCTGGAGTTGTCGCCCCGCAATACAAGTATATCATGAATGCCCAAGAAATTAAGGTCAATTAAGGCGTATTCGGTTTCACTTTTTGTAAAGCCACTGCATATGATATGCGGCACAACTTTAATCCCGTATCTATGCTGAATAGATGCGGCAACGGCAACTGTACCCGGGCGTTTGCGAATGACCTTTCGCTCATACAAGCCATTGGATGTATCCTTGTATTGCATCTCATCGCGGTGCGACGTAATGTTAATATATATCGGATCAAATTCTTTAAGTTGATCAATGGTGTGAAAAACTTTATCAATGCTATTTCCTTTCAAAGGAGGCAGCAGTTCAAATGAGAATGCTGTTTTATCGGATGATTTGATTAATTCTGCTACTGTCATATTAATCGTTAATTTGCTAATGTGTTGATTTGTTTATTTGTGAAATATCGCTTTCAGATTAACGAATCAGCAAACAAACAAATCAACATTATTCTTTTATTTATACTCCAGGTTAAGAGGAATCCACTTTTCAACATCTTCGATGCTTACCTCTTTACGCTTGGCCACGTCGTCCACCTGATCTTTTCCTATTTTACCTAGTCCGAAATAGATGGCCTCAGGGTGCGCCAGGTAAATACCACTTACCGATGCATTGGGATACATGCTAAAGTGTTCTGTCAGGGTTATGCCGGCGTTTTCTTCTGCCGATAGAAGATCAAACAACGTACGCTTCTCGCTGTGGTCTGGACAGGCCGGATAGCCCAAAGCCGGACGAATACCCCGATAGCGTTCGCGTATCAGGTTTTCATGATCAATTTCTTCATCAGGTGCATAGCCCCAGAATTCGGTACGAACTCTGTAATGAAGTAGTTCGGCAAAAGCTTCTGCCAGGCGATCGGCCAAGGATTTTAACAAGATACTGCTATAATCATCATGATCGGCCTCAAATTTTTCCAACCATTTTTCAATACCAATACCAGCAGTTACAGCAAAGCCTCCAACGTGATCAAAACGATTACTTTCCTTAGGTGCAACATAGTCACTCAGGCAATGAAACACCTGTTTGCCTGGTTTATCCTGCTGCTCACGCAATTGATGGAAAGTAGCCATTTTCTCTTCACGCGATTCATCGGTATAAACCTCAATGTCATCGCCATAACTATGGGCCGGGAAAATACCGAAGACCGCATTGGCCTGCAACATGTGTTCTTTCTCAATACGATCGAGCATCGCCTGCGAATCACGGAAAAGCTTTAAGGCTTCTTCTGCTTTGGCTTTGGCATCCTCAGTGCGATAACGCTCCAGCCATTTGGCTTTTGAGGCATCATCCACCACGCTTTCCATGCCGGTATAATTACCGGTTAATCGCCAGGCCTGGTAGAAGAATGTCCAATCGATAAATTTGCGAATCTCACTAATCGGGTAATCTTCCAATACACGGACACCTGCTTCAGCCGGAAGTGGTAAAATCGTGTTTTTCCAGTCGATCTGATGTTTCTTTTCGCGTGCCTCCTCTATTGGAAGCAATTTTATATTCTTCTTACCGGAGTTGCGTTCACGCAGTCCTTCATATTCCTCTTTAACTTTGCTGGCAAAGTTTTCCTTATCGCGGGATAGTAAAGCACTCACCACCTGTGCACTCTTAGATGCATCCTTTACGTGGATGACCGGATTGTCATATTCCGGTTCAATTTTAACTGCGGTATGAATTTTCGAAGTAGTTGCTCCTCCAATCATTAGAGGTATATTGAAACTGTTGCGCTTCATCTCTTTGGCAACTGTCACCATTTCTTCCAGTGAAGGTGTAATCAAGCCGCTAAGCCCAATAATATCCACTCCATGTTCAATGGCTTTTTTCAGGATCTCTTCTGTTGGCACCATTACGCCCAGGTCAATCACTTCGTAATTATTACAACCAAGTATAACGCCAACAATATTTTTACCAATATCATGCACATCGCCTTTTACGGTAGCCATCAAAATCTTACCATTGCTTCTCGCACCGCCATTTAATTCCTTTTCTTTCTCGATAATTGGTTGCAGGATGGCCACCGCTTTTTTCATAACACGAGCGGTTTTAACTACCTGTGGAAGGAACATTTTTCCACTTCCGAACAAGTCGCCCACCACATTCATTCCATCCATTAAAGGTTGCTCAATAATATCTAAAGCCGTTGGGTATTTCTTCAAAGCCTCTTCCAGGTCAACATCCAGGTAATCACTGATTCCTTTTACCAGACAGTGACTCAATCGTTCCTCCAACGTACCTTCGCGCCATGCAGCTTGCTGAACCTCACCTCCGGTTTGTTGCTCATTTTTGATGGTTTCTGCATATTCCACTAAACGGTCGGTTGCATCTTCACGCTTGTTAAATACTACGTCTTCAACATAAGCCAGTAGTTCCTTTGGAATATCATCGTATACCTGAAGCATGGCCGGGTTAACAATACCCATATCCAATCCTTCCTGAATGGCATAATAAAGGAATACTGAGTGAATCGCTTCACGTACCACATTGTTTCCACGGAAAGAGAAGGATAGGTTACTGATACCTCCACTTATATGCGAATGTGGCAGATTTGCTTTTATCCATTTACAGGTTTTGATAAAATCAACCGCATAATTATTATGCTCCTCAATACCGGTTGCAATGGCCAGTACATTCGGATCGAAAATAATATCCTGAGGCGGGAAATTAACGGTCTCAGTTAGTAGTTTATAGGCTCGGCCACAAATTTCAATTCGACGCTCATAGGTATCCGCCTGCCCCTTTTCATCAAAAGCCATTACCACAACGGCAGCACCGTATTTCTTCAGGATTTGCGCATGTTCTAAAAATTGTGCTTCACCTTCCTTCAGGCTAATACTATTAACCACTGACTTACCCTGCAGACATTTTAATCCGGCTTCGATGACTTCAAATTTTGAAGAGTCGACCATCACCGGAACTTTCGATACATCCGGGTCAGACATCAGCATGTTAAGAAACGTGACCATTTCCTCTTTGGCATCGAGCATGGCATCATCCATGTTAACATCTACAATTTGTGCGCCATTTTCTACTTGATGGCGCGCTATATCAACTGCTTCTTCGTATTTCTTTTCTTTAATCAGGCGTAGGAATTTACGTGATCCTGCTACATTACAGCGCTCTCCGATATTAACAAAGTTGCTGTCTTTTCTCATCTGCAGTGATTCCAATCCACTCAAATGAGTAATTTCCGGACGGCTTACTTTTTGGTGTCCGTTATATTTCTCGGCCTCTTTGGCCAAGGCGGCAATATGTTCAGGAGTTGTTCCGCAGCACCCACCAATGATGTTCACCTTACCATCGGCCATCCATTGTCCAACCAGCGATGACATTTGATCTGGTGTTTGGTCGTACTCACCGAATTGATTCGGCAATCCGGCATTCGGATGCGTACTGATGTAGAATGGAGCATTCTTAGATAACTCTGTCACATATGGTTCCAGCTCTTCAGCTCCTAATGAGCAATTAAGCCCGATACTCAATATGTCCATGTGTGAAACGGAGTCGATAAATGCCTGAAGCGTTTGGCCGGATAAAGTTCGTCCACTGGCATCAGTTATCGTGCCAGATACCATAATAGGCATGTTAACCCCTAATTCTTCATATACTTCATCGATGGCCAATAAGGCAGCTTTGGCATTTAAGGTATCAAAGACCGTTTCAATCATCAATAAATGAACACCACCTTTGATCAATGCAGTGACCTGTTCTTTGTAAGCCTCTTTTACTTCATCAAAAGTAGCGGCACGGTAACCCGGGTTATTAACATCGGGTGATAATGACAAAGCTTTGTTCAACGGACCGATTGACCCACATACAAAACGTGGTTTATCAGGTGTTTTTGCTGTATACTCATCGGCTATCTCGCGTGCAACTTTGGCCGATTCAAAGTTGATATCCCACACGGCTTCCTGCATATCATAGTCGGCCTGAGAAATAGATGTGGCATTAAAGGTATTGGTTTCAATGATGTCAGAACCGGCCTCAAGATACTTCCCATGTATCTCTTTGATAATGTGTGGTTGGGTAATTGACAGGATATCATTATTCCCTTTAATTGGCATGTGATAATCCTTAAAACGTTCGCCTCTATAATCCTCCTCTTCAAGTTTATAAGTCTGAATCAGACTCCCCATGGCTCCGTCAAGCACTAAAACCCGCTCTTTGATAACTTTATGAAGCAATTCGGTATTTGTCATATTGCGTCGTAACTAAAAAATGTGGTTAATGTATTATGGTATTGTTTTGCAATTCTTTACTTCAACTCAGGTGAGCAGTAAATATGGTTTCAGCAATCAAACAAATGTTTGCCATTAAGGTTAAATGCTGAACCAACAAAATTAAGATAAATTTTGCCAAATGAGACTTTTGTAAGGATGAAGTATGGCACGATGGCTCAATTCAAGTGGGATGAATGTCTTTGTTATGGCATTTGATTAAAAAACCGTCCCGATGTATAAGGACGGTATAATCATTTGATGGTATTTGACGAGCTATCGTCACTTTTTGTAGAAGTGGTCAGATGTTGATACAATAAATATAGGTAAAATATTGTAATTGAAAGGCTTTAATAATCTTTTAGTTAGAAGTGAAGCTTTAAGTACAATAATGGCGTGAATGGAACGGCATCAGAGTTTATGATTAAATCGTTGATTTGCTCCAAGGGCACGCGGCTAAACTTATTATATTTGATATTGTCAGCATTGGTGATATTCAATACAGAAATTCCAACTTCGCCGGTAAATTTTTGAGAAGATAAACGGTAGACCAATGAGCCATCCAGACGATTGTAAGGAGTATCTGTTGCCTCTTGTTTGTAATAATTGGAAAAAACCGGAAAGCCAGATCCATAGATATAACTGGCGGATAGGTGAAATGCACCGAGATTAAGAAGACCGGCTAATTTTATTTCATGGCGCTGATCATGGTATGCACGGCGATATTCATTATCATGAAATAATTTCGGGTAAAGCTCCTCTGATTTTCCTAAGGAATAGGAGGTCCAAATAGAATGACCTTTAAAATCTTTTTTCAGATAAACATCAATCCCGTATGAGCGACCATCGCCGTAAAACAATAATTCGTTCTGTTTATTTTTTATAAAGCGAGTAATGCCACTATTTTGCTTGAAGTAAGCATCGATGTTAACGATCAAATCCTGGCGGGTGTAAGCACCACCAACCACATAGTGAGTTGATTTCAATACCGGAATTTCACCGCCGTCAGCCAAAGTCCATGAATACCTGTAGTTACCGTTTTCATCTTCAATGGAACTTTTTACCAGGAACTGATGGTACTTACCCCATGAAGCATTCAACTTTAAATTGCCGGATGCCCTATACGATACACTAAAACGCGGATCAAGGTAAATATCATTACTAAAAAATGAGTGACCATAACGTAAGCCGGCCATCAGATTTAGTTGTGGAGTAATAGCCATCTGATCTTGCAAATATAAATTGATCCGGTTGGCTCGTTCTGACAAATTGATGTACTCAATATCAAAAGTGTCTTCTATTAGTACCAGATCATTGTTGATCCACTCAATGCCACCAGTAAATGTGTGCTTTTCGCCAGCCAATAGTTTGTTCTCCCATTTCACGTTGAGCTTGCTCACGTCATTTTGTGCATCATCATCTTTTCTTATGCGACTGATTTTTCTATTTAAGCGGGAAACTTCCCTGGTATGATAATAATCGGATTGTAGTGACGAATAGCTGGTGATTAAAGATGAAGAATTACCATTCGCCCATGTTTTACCGTAGAACATGGTGCCGCCCCATTGAATGTTTTCTTCGATAGTTTGTGTTTGAATATGAAAAGAGAGAGGATTACCGTTAAGGTCATTGAAGATGTCCCGGTCAATATTCAATTCAAACTCATCTGAGCCATTGAGGATACTTACGTAGAACAAATCGCCATTATCACCTTGTAAAGAATATTTCAGGTTAAAATCTCTAAAATCGTAATCCGGCCTGGCATTAACATTAAAGCTGGTTTCCTC
This sequence comes from Saccharicrinis sp. UBA6048, assembly GCA_002429115.1. Classification (GTDB taxonomy): domain Bacteria; phylum Bacteroidota; class Bacteroidia; order Bacteroidales; family Marinilabiliaceae; genus Carboxylicivirga. The sequence goes on from DIYS01000060.1 coordinate 9,838, forward strand.
AAGCTTATCTATGTAATCAATATCTTCGGTTCCAAAGAGATTATAATATGTTTGGCGAAATGCAAGCATAAAAGCTGACTTACGATTTATTGGCAATTCTACCATGCCGTTTAAGGTTTCATTGTTGATAAACAGGTTGAGGCCCGCCTGATTAACATTACCGCTTTTCCCGCTAATGTTGACAATACCACCTATCACATCTTCCTTGGTTGCATAATAGCCTCCTTTATGGATCTCAATGTTTTTAGCCATGTAAGGATTGACGGCACTGATGTTGTCTTTGAAGTTTTTAAGGCCCCAAATGGTGAATTCATCAAAAGTAACACGGCTGGTTCCTTCAGGACTACCCCAGATAATCAGATCGTTGGGTTGCTCGCCAGCCGCCAGAATACCTGGTTGAAGGCGCAAAAGATTAAAGACCGAGTTGTCTCCGTTACCAGGCAGGTAATTGGCAATATGATGGTTCAGACTTGTCAGTCCGGATGATTCGCCTATCTGTGTTGATTTTTCAACAATATTGTTGGTGATGATTACTTCTTTAATGCCTACGGCGGATGGCGTAAGGGTGATGATGTGGTTATTTCCGGCTACAAGCGTTGTATCCAACAGGTAGCATCCAAGGTGGGAGGCAGTGACCTGGTAAATACTATCGTCCTTAAAATTAAAGCTGAACATCCCTTTAATGTCTGTTACGGCCTGTTGATTATTGGCTTTAATATGCGAAAAGGGCAATGGTTCGTCCGTTCCCCTTTCAATAATTTTTCCAACAAATGTATAGTCTTTCGGTTTCTTCTCTTTCTTCGATGGATAGATGATATACACGTCATCATTCTTCTCATAATCCAGTGGCAAGCCTTTGAGTGCAGCTTTGAGCGCTTCATCAATGGTTGCAAAGGATTGTTTGATGCTTAACTTATATTGCGACAAGTGCGCATCGTTAAATGAAAACTGAAGGTCATATTTATCGCGCCATTCAACCAGCAATTCATTAAGGGGTGTAGACTGACAATCCACCTCGATTGTTTGGGAATAAACCAATGAGGTGGATAGAGTCCAGAAGTATATTAAGCTGACGATTATTTTTTTCACGTCACATGCTGATTTTATTAAGTGATTTTAAAGTATTTTGTTGTTATTCACTCACTTTATAACCATTATTTGTTTTAGTCAATTGCAGTCCCATGGCACGACAGATCATATGCATTACTTCATCAGCTGATCGTTGGCGCGTGAAATTACCTGTGTATTGGTAATTATATTTTAAACTCGACTCTATTCCAACACCGTATTGTCGCTCCACTTCCTCAAATACAACATCAAGCGGCGTTGCGGTAAAAATAAACATATCATTAATCCATGAAATAGTTTCCTTGGTGTCAAAGTCTTCCGTGCTTACAACATGTCCATCCCCTTTAATATAGGCCTGCATATTGGGTGTAATATCAGTAGACTCGCCACTGACAACACTAACCACTCTCACTTTGCCGGTGTAACAAGTGACTTTATATTCATTTTTTCGTGCATAAATATTGAAGCTGGTACCTAATACAATGGTTCGTCCTTTAGAAGAAATTACTTCGAAGGATTTTCCTTTATGTACTTTGAAAAAACCTTCTCCTTCGAAATGAACTTCACGACTGAATCGCCACCAATACGGTTGGTACTGAATAACTGAGCCTGCATTCAATTCAATGCTCGATCCATCAGGAAGCAAAGCTGTAAGGTGTTGCCCTGCATTGGCGGTTATTGTTTTTGTATAGAAGCGGAAAAATGTGCCAGTGGCTAATGCAATAACTAGTACAGCAGCTGCTGATAGGATGAGCGGTCTCAGCTTTCTGACTTTACCAGTGTTTTGATCCTGTTCTTCAGTGTTATTGCTTTTGCCATCCATTAAGGCTTCCATGTCACTCCAGACATCCTCTTTAGATCGTGTGTAAGGCAGCTCAACCTTTGGTAACGACTTTATAAAGTCATCATCATTGGTCCATTGTTCGTTATTTAAATGATCTCTTTTCATTATACTGCCAGTACTTGTCTTAAAAACTGTAATGCATTCTTCATTCGTTTCTCAACGGCTTTTATGCTTAATTCGAGCCGTTCTGCTATTTCGTGATATTTTAGCTCATCCATCCGGCTCATTAAAAATACCTCCCGTTGAATTTCCGGCATTTCTTTTATTGCTCTTTCGTAGGCTTGTTTGAGCTCTTTGTAATTCATCTCCTCTTCGGGTGATTGACTCTCTGCTTTGTCGGGTGGTCTTGCAATAAAGGCTTGCTCCGTTTTGCTTCGCCTGTATTTACTTATAAACGCATCTTTGGCCATTTTATAAAGCAAGCCAATCAGTTCTTTTGGAGGCTTGTTTAATTGTTTTTCCCAAAGCTTCATAAACACTTCCTGTGCTATGTCAGTTGCCAGCTCTGCATCGCCACATCTGTAATAGATGTAATTACGCAATGGATCAAAATGCTCGTCAAAAAGTGTTTTAAATTCTCCCCGCTTCAAAATAAATAAAATTGGTTGATAGCTTCGTTACTACGTATTAGCTTGGTTACTATGTTACATTGATTTGATTAAATTTTTTATAAACCCGAAGAAGGCAAAGCTCATCTCCGGGTTATTTGCCAGGGATGCAGATTATTCTTCGTCAGTTGTTTCGCGTTTTTGTCTTTTGCGTTCACCAATTTTAAATTCCTTACTGCCTTCTTCTGTTGTCATTGTGGCGAGTTGGTCGCACTCTCCATCACCATAGTTGATCACTGCAAAGTCAACGCCATTTTTCGATAAGGTCACTTCGCCCGATACGATCCAACGGCAATCGCCTCTTATAGTAAGTGGAGTTGTAATATCTCTGCGATAGGTGTTCCCGTCAGAATCAGTGCAATTAACATGACCGTTGATCTCAAAAATATCATCCGTATGATCAAGTGGTGTGTCCAAGCCTTCAATCCAGGTTCTTACACGCTCTGAATTTCGATCTATTGTTGTTCCATCCTCCAAGGTAAAAGTAAGGTCGCGTACAATATTAACCGTTAATTCTTCCGCGTTAAAGGTTTTTACACTTACGCCAGTAATGCCAATTTCATCCACACTAAAATCTGTAAATGTTACAGTGCGAATGCCATTGTCGCGGCGAGGAGCCGTTTGGTAAATCTCAATGATGCCCGCGATTACTCGCCCATTTGTCAATTCAGTACCTTCTCCATAATTTAAGGTTATAGAGCATGGCCAGCCGCCTTCTTCTTTCACAATGTGGATATCCGGACATTTACCCCATCTGTAGCGCTCGCGGTAACGATTTGGTGTTTCAACACCACCAGACTTAAGTGTTGTGCCACTTTGTTCAGCAATCAAACCATCAACCGCATTATCGGTGCCTGTAAATAAATCAACTTCATACTCCGCCGCTTCTGCGATATCGTCCAATGAAGCTTCGGTTGTTACAACAGACTCTGTTGTCGATTTTAGATTAACATCAACCAATGGCATATCGTTAGTTAAACTGTCGTTTTTATCGCACGATGTTAATGCGCCTATTACTGCTAATGAAATTAATACCTTTTTCATAATCTCTTTTTTTATGTGATTAGTTATTTGCTTTCTTATGAGCTTCTTTTGAGTCGTATTCGACCCGTTTTTGAAGCTTTTATATCAGGATACCGTTTAAAGAAGTTGTTACCCTACCCCAAAAATCACTTTTTTTAGCTTTTCGATGTATCTATAAGGTAATCAGTGTGTAATTGTTGAAAATGAATAGGGGTGGAATGTAGTCATGCAGGAGAAGTTGAGCAAAAAAAGGTATTGTCATACAAATTGACCATCTCCCAAAA
>DIYS01000096.1 GCA_002429115.1 Saccharicrinis sp. UBA6048
CTATGTTCCAATTTAATGGATCAGCATCTTTATCTCGCGAGCCACTTGCTGGTTGTATTCAAAAGCAAGGTTTTTGTGATTCACCAGGTCAACAATGGTACCTATAAAACATAGGCCAGCCGTAAAAAAGTACAATATTCCCATTCCAATATGGTTAATAAAGAAGCGGTGAATTCCTGCAAACCCAAAGAACCCAAGTAAAGCAGTCAACAATATGGTTTGTGAATCTTTTCTTCTGCCTTTGTAAATCAAGATAAAGTTCTGCGCCTGCTCTTCGTCCAAATCTTTTATCAGTGAATCAAGAAAGATGGCTTCCTCTCCTTCAACCTCCGGCAATAGTGTGTAAATCTTATTCATAGCGTGTAATTTTAAGTAAAGTTTATATCCCGTTTTAGTATTTTATAGCTCCTGTAAAGTAAGATAGCCACTGCAAGTAAACCCAATGGATGTGATTGCCAGGATTCGATTAGTCGGCCATGAAACATAAATGTTATAGCATGCCCTAATCCACAACCCGGACAAAAGTCAAATCCAAGATTTTTAAAAATACATAATGTGTAATGCGTAGCTTTATCCGGAGAAGACAGCGCTAAAGAAACAAGGGCGATTAACCAAAAATAAGCTTCTAAATGGGAGTTTCTATACTTATAGGTTACTCGTTTCACGACTCCGTTTGTTGCAATGTTTCAAATGTAAGCATTTTTCTCCGTAAGGTATAATTTCACTATAACTTTTTTGTGCCAAGTCCCTTATAACAAAGAAGGTTTATAAATACAAAAGGCTGCCAAAAGTTGACAGCCTCTCATATTTATATTATAAGTTCTATTCTTTAATCCAGTTGTCGTATTTAAAATCGCAATTAACCCAACTCTTATCAATAGTGATGTAGGTCTCTGCCTGTTTTTCTTTAATCCACTTATCCAAAGTTTCTTGTTTCAAACTCTCTTCTAGCATTATCTGCAACAGTTGATAATCGTCTTTAAGGTTCGCACGGTGTGGTTCGTTCTTTCGCTTAAGTTTAACTAATCGATAGGTTTCCTTGCCTTTACGATCATCAAGCATGAAAAACGGTTCAGATACATCACCCTCTTCCATGTTTTGTAATTGCTTATTAATAGCCACTGGAATTTGTCCAATCTCAAACTTTGATGTTCCACCACCTTGTTGATTTACCATTTGTCCACCACTGGTTCTTGAATCTTTATCCATCGAAAAACGCAAGGCGGCCTCTTCAAATGATATGGTTCCATCAGTAATTAAACCCCTGATTGTATCCATACTAGCCTCCGCTTCTTTACGGGCCTTATCGTTAACCTTTGGTTTTATAAGAATATGGCGACAGTTAATGCGCTCACCTTTACGATCAATTAACTGGATGATATGGAAACCGAACTCAGTTTCAACAATCTTAGACACCTTTTTCTTATCCTGTAAGTTAAACGCAACACTGGCAAATTCTGGAACAAGACCTGAACGAGCAATCCACCCAAGCTCTCCTCCGCGTTTAGCAGATTCTTTATCTTCTGAGTACAAAACGGCTAAGGTTGCAAAATCACGTCCTTCATTGATCTGCTTCTGAAAATCACGTAACTGAGCCTTTACCCTGTCAATTTCTTTCTGATCAACTTTTGGATAAGCGACAATTTGCTGAAGCTCATATTGTGTAGGCACCATTGGTAAACTATCCTTTGGCAGGTTACGGTAATAACCACGAATATCAGCAGGAGTCACTTTTATATCCTGAGTAATCTGCCCTTGCATACGTTGAGTTAACATCTGGATACGCACCATTTCCATCTGATCACGCTTAATCTGAAGTAATGACTTATTGAAATACTCTTCCAGCTTTTCTTTTGAGCCAATCTGAGATATAAAATAATTAATGCGTTGATCCACAGAATTCACAACTTCATTTTCACTCACCTCAATACTGTCAAGTTCTGCCTGATTCAGCAATAATTTGCTTATTAAAGCCTGCTCGAATAAATGACATTTCAAATCACCTGAAAAGTTAGCTCCTTCAACCAAAGCCTGTTCATACTGATGTTCAATGTCTGACTTTAAAATAGCATTGTCACCAACAACAGCAATTACTTCGTCAATGATATTATCCTGAGCTTGAATGGAAATAAATGAAAATAAAAGGAATAAGCTTAGTGTACTTATTTGAATAATCTTGTGCATGCTTTGTTTTTTGTATAAACTTTACTTCTTGCCAAAAGATGGGTGACAATTAAATCTCTCCATGATCAAACCTATCTTTTAAAGCTAAATGCAAACCTACATAATTTTTCGTTGCGATGACCCCTGACCATGTAGTTTTTATGCGCTTAATTAGAATAAAATCACACAACCTGAGCCCGATTAATAAAAGTTGATGTTTTTATTCTTGAGTGCTTCTTCGTACAAGTCGGTCTCCAACTGCTTAATGAATTCCAACCGTTTCTTATTAAGCAGAATGGCTTTGATCTTATTTTCAACAAACTCAAGTGGAGCCAGATCTGATGCCACTTTAAATTCGTCAATTGAAAGATAATAATTGAACAATGAATCTGAGGTTTGATAATGCTTATTATTTCTCAGAAATCGTTCCGGACGATTGATTGCTTGCGGCAAGCGCTTGCTTATCTCCTCCAATGTCAGCCAATGATCCAGGAAAATTTCGTACTTCTTGGCATTTTGAAAACAATAGGCCTCAAGCTTAACCAAATCTTCCGAGTCATCCGATTTGTAGAGCTTAACCAAGTCATCAATATTTGGAGCCGATTGTGGTACAATAACAAATACGCCTTTAATGATCGGCTCTGAAAGCTTGAAATTATCAACCATCTCAGTGTAATAATTCTTGATTTCTGAACTTTTGATCAAAGGACTATACTTCTGTTCTAATAGCTTTTGCTGATATTGGTGAATTAATAGCGAGCGCCTGTATTCCTCAAGCAAAGCGCTAACATCTTTTTCTTCCGGTGTAAGATTCAGCTCCGCCTTACTAAGCAACAATTCCGACCTGATCCATCGATTAATGTACTCCTGTGCGAAAATGGTGCTATCTTCGTTTGAGATACCATTTGGAACAGCCTGGTAAATTTGATTTTTTGTCAGGATTTTTTCTCCAATCTGTACGAATGGATCCTCTCCTTCTCCACCATTTCCCGGCGAACATGCGGCCAAAGTAAAAATTAAAATATAAGCGTAACTACGAAAATTATTTATCCCCTTCATTTTCAGTGTTAAATTGGAAAAGCGTTTGTTAAAAGTATATTTTTAACGTTTACAATGCAACTGTATTTAAACGGGGCTGGTGTTTTTCCTTAAGCTTGATCAGCCATTTTTCCTCAAGTTCATTCTGATACTCAGATATTACCTGTCCTCTTATTTCATCCAGTTTTTGAGTGGTCGCTTTTTTTATCTCACCATCTAATACCAAGAACTGATATTCTCCATCTGTATCCATGTTTTTGACTTTCCAAACTTGTTTATCTAATAATGGCTCATCACCTTTAAAAAAGCGTCCTTCTTTAATTTCGATCATTTTTGATAAATCCGCATCAATAGAATCCTTCTTAAGATCAGAATCTTTTTTAATCAACTTACTTATGGATTTATACGTCTTTTTATCCTTGCAAAATATAAGTCGTCCATCAAAATGCTCATCCAGTAAATAGTTGTTTTTATTGGCTTCATAAAAGGCAGCCAGCCCTACAGTATCATTCGATGCTTTATTCCAAACTTCATTCTGACTAATTTCAAAGATCAACAAACCATCGTGATACTCATTCATTAAATACTTGTAATCTGGGTATTTATATTTCAGCTGACTCTTTTCGTAGTCTAAAATCTTGTTGTTAATAAAGGTTTTCCAGGTCAGGTCATAACTACTTTCAGTGAGCCCATCACGTGGCAAGTCATACGGGAATGCATTGACAATAAAACTATTGGACACAATGGTAACATCAGCAAAAGATGCCAAAGTAACACGATTGTCAGCCATTATCTTAGTAAACTCACTTTTACCTTTTTTACTTGCTTCAATGGCTTTCTTTTTTTGTTGCTCATAAGCATCCACGTCCAATTTGTAGTTGTACTCCGATCGCAAACGTTCGATGGTCGCATTTTTACCGGCATACGCGCGTTCGTCTCGCTTTATCTTGTTCAGTATCTCAGGCCTGCACTCATCAAGCGACCTAACAGGTCTGCTATCAATTCTTTTAATAATGTGCCATCCGAATTTTGTCTTCACAGGTTTTGAATACTGTCCATCCTCGGTTAATGCGAAAGCTGCTTCGGTAAACTCAGGCACCATTTTGCCCGTACCAAACCATGGCAATTGTCCGTTATTATCGATTGTTTGCTTATCGTCAGAATATTGCTTGACTAATTCATTAAACGACTCCCCCTCTTCTAACTTGCGATAAATTTCATCAGCCTCTACTTTTATCTGTGTTTGAATATTTTCGTTGGCACCATAAGGAAATAATTTCATTATGTGAGCCACCAGAATTTCTCCTCTATTTTTTCTTTTATCATGAGCTTTAATCAAATGATAGCCAAAACTGGTGCGCGTAATTTCAGAAACCTCCCCTACCGGAGTATTATACGCCGCTTTCTCAAACGGATAAACCATCATAAAAGCACCAAAATAGCCCAATCGCCCTTTATTGGGTGCCGATGGCCCTTCTGATAATTCAACAGTCAATTTATCAAAGTCAGCTCCATTATTCAGTTGTTGTTTAATCTCTGCTATTCGGGTATAAGCCTCAAGTGTATCTTGTGGACTTGGCGATGGTGGCAGCTTGATTAAAATATGTGAAGCATCCACTTCGTAGCACATATGCTCATATGCCTCTTTAACCACATCTTCAGTCGCCTTTTTATCCGTCAGGTAAGGCTTTGCCAATTCATTGTGGTAATAGTTCAGCTCCTGCTGAAAAGAAGGCATCGTATCGTATCCTTGTGCTATCGCCTCTTCTACTTTTAATTTATAATTAACGAAAAACTCAACATACTCCTCTTTACTAATCGGATTCTGGGTTAATGAATTGTTCTTTTCGTAGATATAGTTAAACTCACCTTTTGTAAACGTTTTATCACCAATACTTAATAATACTTCCTCTTGAGCATTAAGAGTGATAATTATACAAAAGCCAATAAGAGTGGTCAAAAATCGATTCATTATTCTTGTGCTTAAAAATTACTTTTAAAAAACGGCTTTAAAAATACTTTATTATTGTTAGATGAGTATTTTTTTTAGATTGAAAGATGGTACTAATAAGTTGCATTCACTCTTAATCAACCTGGTAAATAGCAAATGACAACCTTTTTTAACACACTGTACCAAGCTAATTCATTAATTCTTTCTACTTTTGCGCCCTGAAAAAATCAAGTTGCATCATGATTACAGTATCAGACTTGGCCATTCAATTTGGCAAAAAACCTCTCTTCCAAGACGTTAACCTTAAGTTTACTCCAGGTAACTGCTATGGATTAATTGGCGCTAATGGTGCCGGTAAATCAACCTTTTTACGTATCCTTTCAGGTGAACTGGATTCAACAAAGGGTAATGTAAAAATGGAACCGGGCGAACGCCTTTCGGTATTAAAGCAGGATCACTATGCTTTTGATGAATTCACTGTACTTAATACAGTGATGATGGGTCATAAAGAGATGTGGGAAGTAATGCAGGAAAAAGATGCCCTGTATCTGAAGCCTGACTTTAGTGAGGAAGATGGAATGAAAGCTGCCAAGCTGGAAGATGATTTTGCGGCCATGGGTGGCTGGAATGCCGAAAGTGATGCGGCTGAATTATTAAGTGGTCTGGGCATTAAAGAGCACTTGCATCACCAGGAGATGAAAAACCTGACCGGTAAAGAAAAAGTTCGCGTGTTGCTGGCACAGGCATTATTTGGTAATCCGGATAACCTACTGCTGGATGAGCCAACCAACGACCTTGACCTTGAAACGGTTCTTTGGCTGGAAAACTACCTGGCTAATTTTGAAAATACTGTGATTGTTGTTTCTCACGACCGTCACTTCCTTGATAATGTGTGTACCGACATTGTGGATATTGACTTTGGAAAGATCCGCATGTTCTCGGGTAACTATACCTTCTGGTACGAATCGAGCCAGTTGGCTGCCCGTCAGTTAGCTGCTCAAAACAAAAAAGCTGAAGAGAAGAAGAAAGAGCTTCAGGAATTTATTTCCCGCTTTAGCGCCAACGTAGCGAAGAGTAAGCAGACAACCAGCCGTAAAAAGATGATTGACAAATTGAATGTTTCCGAGATTCAGCCTTCAACACGTCGCTACCCTGGTATTATTTTTCAACCTGCTCGTCAGTCTGGAGATCAAATATTGCGAGTAGAAAACCTAAGCTACTCCATCGATGGTGAAGTGATGTTCAAGGATGTCACCTTCAATGTTGAAAAAGATGAAAAGGTAGTTCTTATCTCGCGCGATAACCGTGCTGTAACTGCATTTTTCCAGATAATAAATGGTGAAATAAATGCTGAAGCCGGAACCCACGAATGGGGACAAACCATTACCAGCGCTTATCTTCCAATGGACAATACTCAGTATTTCCAGAAAGAGCATAAGCTATACGATTGGCTGGCTCAATATGCCAAAGACACATCTGAAGATTACATGCGTAGCTTCCTTGGTAAAATGTTGTTTAGCAACGACGATATTGAGAAAAAAGCAACGGTACTATCCGGAGGTGAAAAAATGCGCTGTATGATTGCACGTATGATGATGGAAGAACCAAACGTATTAATTCTGGATCACCCAACCAACCACCTGGATCTGGAATCTATTCAGGCATTTAACAACAATATGAAAACATTCCCGGGACAAATTTTAATGGCATCTCATGACCATGAATTTATTCGTACAACATGTGGACGAGTAATTGAACTGACTCCTAATGGAATTGTTGATAAGCTGATGGACTTTGAAGAGTATTTAGCGGATGAAAGCATTAAAGCCGTAAGAGACAGTAAATACAACTAAGCAAAATAAACTGATATATTAAAGGGTTGAATTCTATTGAGTTCAACCCTTTGTTTTTATTTCAAGTAATCTACTGCATAGGACTATCCGGCTCTTTTGCCATATGATTATAACTCAGCTTATCCAACAACCTAGGCAACCACTTGCTCAAAAATACCGTTAACTTACCTTCCACAAACGTTAATATTAAAGTACGTTTTCGCTTTATAATTGCCTTAGCCATGTGTTGGGCAACCTCTTCCGCACTCATCATCTTTTCTTCCTTACGCGGAGTCTCGCCCTGATTGCTGCCATCAGCCGTTAACGCAGCTTTACGAACATTAGAAGCTGTAAAACCAGGTGCTGCTATTAAGACATGTAAGCCTTTTTTCAGATTTTCTACCCGGATGGTTTCCAGAAAGCCATGCATTGCAAACTTAGAAGCCGAATACCCGGTACGGCCCGGCAAACCAATAAAACCAGCTATTGATGAAACGCCAACAACTGAGCCTTTTGATTCCAGCAACGATGGCAATGCATACTTGGTACAGTATACAGTTCCCCAGAAATTAACGTCCATCAATTGTTTTAACACACTCAAATCAACATCCTGAAAAGCAGCCCGCATAGATATTCCGGCATTATTTACTAAAACATCAATTCGCCCAAACGCCTTAAGTGTTTCACTAATGAGATGCTTACAGTCGTCTTCAATACTAACATCCGTTTTAACGGAAATGACCTGCGTGCCATTGATCTTCAGCTCTTGCTCAATTTCTACTAGTTTTTCTGCACTTCGAGCGGCTAATGCCAGTTTAGCACCACGCTGAGCAAATTCACGGGCACAGGCCAGACCAATACCTGACGATGCACCTGTTATTATAATTACTTTATCTTTCATACATTTTATATAGGGGTGAAATGATGCGTCACCCATTTTATCAGCTTGTGAAAATAACTAAAACCGGAGGAATTTGAAATTGATTGTAAACTTGAGCTCTATAAAAAAAGGAAGGGGAACCGATGTTCCCCTTTTAACCCTTAAAAAACTAACCCTAAAAACAAGTGGACAACCAACTTGTTAGCTTTAAATATCTTTATTTAATCAATAGCTCACTTAAAAACTGTAACAAATATAACCATTTGTTTTTAATTCAATTAGCAAGTTATCAAATTATTTTAATTTAACATTGCGTCTAAGCCATTCAAAAACACATACGGATGCAGCGTGAGATACATTCATTGATTTAATAGCCCCGGGCATCGGAATAAAAACCGATCCCTGACATTTAAGCAACATCTCCTGTGAAACTCCTTTTTTCTCATTACCAAGTACCAAAGCTGTTTTCTGAGGAAATTCAGACGCATAAATATTTTTAGCCCCAGTAACAGTCTCTAATGCAATCAACGTAAACCCCTCAGGACAAATAAAATCATCCGGATTAACAAACTGTACTGTAACGTGCCCCATGGCAGCACCCGCC
>DIYS01000094.1 GCA_002429115.1 Saccharicrinis sp. UBA6048
ACCGTCACCCGGAGACCCTTACTCTCCAACAGGAATGAAAAAACCTTTTTCAATGTTTTAAGCCTGGAAAAGATTGGGGCTTTCTGACAAAAAAAGAGCGAAATCAGTGATGATCTCGCTCTTATATTTTAAAGGAATTAAAGATTAGAAGAATTTGCTTCTTTCATCTGTAATTTCTGAATTGTTTCTGATTGCTTCAAAAGCCTGATAGTCCACTTTGAAACCATTGCTTTGTGAAAGAGTCGCCTTTTCAGTAGCAACATCGGTAGTATTAGCAGTTACGTTGTTAACCTTTACAATATATACTCCGTTGTTTCCGGCTACGGCATTGCTAATTTTACCAGTCTTTGAAGAAGTAGCTAAAGCAACTAATGCTGGTTCAACACCTGCACCTGGTACCTGGAATGAACCAAAATCAATCTGGCTTGCACTTATTACTTCGCTGTCAATAGCTGAAGCTAATGCAGCAATGTCATTGCCTTGCTTTTTGCTGTTAAGTTCAGAAATAAGAACTTCTGCTTTCTTATCGTTTCTAAGTTGTCTTTCAATAGAGCCTTGTACAGCAGCTATTGACTGATAACCTTCTTCCTTAGCTCCGGTTAAAAACGCAATGATGTATGAATCGCCAAATTCGAAAATCTTAGACATCTCATTAACATCAGCTTCGAATGCCCAGCGAACCATTTCACGAGAGTGAGTCAGGTTATTAACAGTGCGGTCATTAGCACGGATATTTCTGCCGTAGCGTTTAATTAGATTATCAGCAGTAATTGCTTCGTCAAATTGCTCGATGGTGCGGTTTAATGAAGCAAATTTTGCAGCCTCAGCATAAATCTTCTGGTTTGTTTGCGAGCTGAAATTGATGTTGTGTTCAAGTGTGGCAATGTTGTATTTTGTTACCGGCTTACCTTTATCCTGAACATTAATGATGTGCGTGCCAAACTGAGATTCTACCTTTACAATAGCACCTTTGTTGTTGTTGAAACAAGCATCATTAAATGGCTTCACCATTGTTCCCTCTGCAAACCATCCCAAGTCACCACCATTGATGGCTGAACCTTGGTCGATCGAGTTGTTGCGGGCGATATCAGCGAAGTCAGCACCACCTTTAACTAATGCAAATAAGCTATCAGCTACGGCTGGGTCTTTTACCAAAATATGACGTGCTTTAACAGAATCAGGAATTTGCTTGATTGCTACAATTCGTGATAATTTATAAGCTTCATTCTCAAGGTAAGGACCATATACTTCGTTAACTGCTGCGCCTTGAACGAAACCTTGAAGAGTTGAACTTAACTGCTCTGCTTTAAGGTTACGGTCAATGTATTCTGCATCAGAGTTCAAATTAACATACTGAATGGCGTCTGTTTCCGGATTTTCAAATTCAGGCATTGCCTTTTCAATCCATTCTTTTGCCATAGCACGATCTTCATCCGAAGGCTTTACATCGAAAGAAACATATACAAGATCACGTGTCGCTTCTTGCTTATAGCTTTCAATATTTTTGTTGTAGTAATTTTTCACTTCACTGTCAGAAACGCTAACAGCCGAATCAGGCACTGTAGAGTAGCGTTTTACCACGAAGTCGAAATCAACCTTGTTTGCTTTAGCTTTAGCTTCTGCTTCAGCCTGCGCTGTAGTAACAAACATTCCTTTTTTGATGAGTGTTTGGTACTTATTCATTAAGCGTTCTTTCTTAATCTGCTTCTCAAGGAATAACCAGAAGAAGTTCGATCTGGCATCAAGATTTTTTTGCTGAAGGAAGTTGATCACCTGCGCCTTGTCAAAAATACCAGTTTGTGGATTGGTAAACATTTGACGTATCTGTGGGTGAACATTGTTACCTGTAGCCATCTCAAAAATTTCATCAGATGTCACCTGTATGCCCAGCTCTTCATATTTTTCATTCATTATCACATCCTGAACTAATTGATTCCAGGCCATCTCACGAATTCGATATGTTGCATTTTCATCTAAAGCAGATGTTCCTGAGTTAAGCTTATTGTAATCTTCCATCTCAGTTACATACTCCATAAATTCCGGTTGTGATACAGACGTTCCGTTTATCTCAGCAATCTGCATGTTTCTTCTTCTAAACATGGAGTCTCCCGAACTCATTAAATCACCTAATAAGAAGGCTAAGAGTCCCACCGCAATAACGATTATAAGAAGTCCAGATTTATTTCTAATTCTCTCTAATGTTGCCATTCTGTTGTTACTTATAAAATTATGTAGAATTCAAAATCAGGTTACGAATATACAAAAAAATGGGACACACGATAATGTGCACCCGCCATAGAATTCAGAAAGTTTATTAATACGTTTTTATTCAGAATCTAATGAAAGTCTGACCAGCTCAATCCGGGCATTGGAAGCCTTTAAAATTTCGAAGGTGAATTGCTCAATCTGGATAACTTCATTGACCTCAGGTATTGATTGGTTGTAACAAAGGATAAGTCCAGCAATGGTTTCATATTCATCAGACTGAGGAAGTTCAAACGGATATTTTTCATTGAGATAATCAATTTCCAGGCGCGCTGAAAACCGGTACTCAAAATCATCAACTTGCTCTTCAATATGATCTGTTACATCGTGCTCATCGTTAATCTCACCGAATATTTCTTCCAATATGTCTTCCAGCGTTACGATGCCGGCTGTTCCGCCAAATTCATCCACCACTAATGCGATACTTTTATGCTCTTTTGTAAACAACTCCAGTACTTTATTGGCTGTCATCGTTTCAGGTATGATGGATATGGGGCTTACTATGTTTCTAAGCTTCTTTGGATTTTTAAAGAGGGACGAAATATGGACATAGCCAATGATATTATCGATGCTATCTTTGTAAACCATTATTTTTGACAGACCCGTTTCAATAAATTGAGTGCGTAATTTATCCAGTTCCTCGTTTGCTTCAATGGCTTGTAATTCAGCTCTTGGAATAAAGCATTCACGTATTTTAAGCTTTGAGAAATCAAGGGCATTTCTCAGAAGTTTAAGCTCGTTAGCGCCATTCTCATCTTTATCACTCTTCTCGTGATGCTCGGTCAACAGGTTGTCCAGATCAACCTTGCTCAGCATCCAGTTGACTTGTTCGGGTACTGCTTTAGCCTTTAGTATACGCTTAATTATAAAATCGGAAATGCCCATAGTAAATCGGCTCACCGGATAAAATATGGCGTAGAAAAACAGGAGAGGCACCGCAAAAACATTGAGAATAAAGGTGGGGTGTATGCGGAACAATGTTTTCGGTAAGAACTCCGCTGTAATTAAAATGATAAGGGTAGATATAGCGGTTTGAGTTAGTAATAAGCCTGTGCTTGATTGAATGTAAACTCTGATAGAAGGTTCAATCAGTTCAGCCATATGAAGACCATAGATAACTAAAGCAATGTTGTTTCCAATAAGTATGGTTGATAGGAAGGTGCCCGGATTTCTGACAAATCTGTCTATAATGCGAGCCGGGAAAGGGTATTTCTTTTTGTTGAGCTCAAGTAAGAGTTTATTAGAGCTGAAAAAAGCCATCTCGCAACCTGAGAAAAAGGCGGATAATAAAAGTGTTAATGTGATAATTAAATATTCGTTCATCTACTTGGGTAGTGCTTTTAAAAAGGAAAGATAGAAAAAAGTTACGAATGTGCCTTTATTCTTCAAATTCAAGATCACCCTGTATGTTCTTGATCACCCAATTGTCCATATTTTCATCCGCTTCGAAACCGGTGCCGGTGATAATGCCTGTTTTCTGAGTAATGGTGACGAATTGCTCCGAATATATTTTCTTTTCCTTGGTGTCCCAAAAAAGTTGTTCTGTACTCAGGATTTCCCCTTTCTTATTGATGGCCTCTACGTCGTTGTTCAATTCCCAAAGTTTCTTTTTCTCGTAATGAATCGCATTAAGACACTTGATTTGAGATTCAATCTCACCAGTGTCACTGTACATGATCACATGCAAGCCATTTGGGAAATCGTTATAGGGTTCTTCCTTTTTATCGTAGGTGAGAAGCTTGGGTGTTATAAATTTATAGATCACCCTGCCCGAGTCCGTAATGAAAGTTTCGAGCTCTTCAACAATTAAAGATGGAATTTCTTCACGGTTAGAAATAGCTTGTATCTCTTCAGGCTTATTCGATTGACAAGCAGATGTAAAAACATAAACAGCAAGCAGAATGAAACTGCTTGCTGTATATAATGTTTTAGAAATGTTTCTAAATAATGACATTTAGATTTATTTTTTAGCTCTTACAGATGTAGATGTGTTAATCCAACCTCCAATTTTGAAGCTATCACCTACTTTAAGTCCCTGGAAGAAAATTTCCTCTGTATTTGGGAAATACTGTGAATAAAGTGTGATGTTTTCATTGGCTTCGGCAAGAGATTCTGCATCAACTGACTTCGCCTTCTTGAATTGATCTACAGCAGCCCAATAAACTGTTTTGTGCTCAAATTCAGTCGATCCATATCCAGATGCACTGGCTGCATACGCTTTACCAATTAAGATATAAGGAGCACCCCAATCACTTTTTAAAGCAATCGCTTTTTTGGCTTCTGCACGTGTCTGGCTATATTTTTTCTGAGACATATAGATCAAACCTAAAGTGTTGTGATATTTAGCCTTACTATCAGCATCTTCCTCAAGTGAAATCGCTTCTGTTAAGAATTCAATAGCACGATTCGTATCACCCGTCTTCATGTACATACGAGATAAACCGAATGCAGAAGAAGCAGAAGGTTCAATTCTGTGCAGGTACTCTGAAGATTGGTAGAATAACTCAGACTCGCCACAATCGCCTTTAGCTAACAAACGGTTAACACGCTTCAGCCATTCAAGGTCAGTTGTGTGATCAGCCAATTGAGGGCCGAAAATTTCAGCTAAAGTTTCACAGTTAGCAGCACCACTCTGAGCAAATATCTTTTCAACACTGTTGATGATTTCCTGCATCTTAGACTTGTTAGCCTCTTTTGTTGCGTCTTTTTGCTTATTCAGAACTTTAGTAACCTCTGTATAAATTTCAACAAGCTTTTCGCCTGATAATTCATTCATTTTATACATCGCTGCACTGTTTGCCATATAAGTTAACAATGCTGGTGGCTGTGTACGCATTCCTAATGCTTTAAATCCATCTTCTAATAGCGGCTGAACCTCTTTAATCACTTCAGGATTATTACGGTTGTAGCGCAACATAGTGATGGCTTTTTTACCCATGATATAAGCCGTTGGGTATTTCTTGTCATTACCAAAGTATTGTGCACGCTGGTCATATACTTTCATCAAAAGCTTGTAATATTCAGCTTTCTTAGCAGCATCCTTTTCTTTTTTATAAAGCTTTTCAACAATCACCTCTCCGTGAGAGTAAAGGTTTCTGTTTGAAAGAGGACACTCGTTGAAAGCGATTTCCCAGCGAGGGAAAGCTTCAGCGTAATTCTTTTGTTTGTAATACTCGTAGTAAAGAGAGAGATTTTCTAAACATCTTAAGCTATCCTCTCCATGGCCGTACTTCGACCCATCTTCAACTCCCTTCTGAGCGAATACAGAACCTGTAAATAGTAGGCCTGCAATTAGTAATGTAGCAATTTTCATTGGCATGGTATTCTGGTTTTTGAAATATAGATTTATTCAAATTTTCGTTTTCTGAACCATAACTCATGTAGTGTCAGGTTCATTGAAAAGCGCATATAGTTTTCTTTAACTAAGTTGTTATCTGTACTACCTCTTTGACCCCATTCGAATGCAAGGTTGAATGAAGTTTTACTTCGTTTTAACGGTAAACCCATTCCAAAAGTTATGCCAAAGTCATTCAAGTGATCTCCGGAAGGTGTTATCAGATATTCTTGTTTATATGATGCGCCCAAACGATACTTAATACGGCTCGGGTAGAAGTTTGCACTACGGTAATTTGGAATGATCTCCATTCCAACAGCCACCTTTTGCTCATCACCAATGGTAAAAGCATTCGGGTCATCACTTGATGCTGACAGGCCAGGGAAGTTGGATTCGCTCCATTGTGTTAAGGCATAGTCAGCTGTTACAGTCATGAATTCTTCAATATTATACGCAACACCAACACCTATTTTTTGAGGTAACTCAAAATCGGAACCAGTGAATTTAGTTTCGTTATACTGAAGCGTATCTGCATTAATTAAGGTGACGCCATCGTTCTGGAAAGTTGTTCCGGCGGCAACTAGTTTTTTCAATTTCCCGTTTACACCTGTTTTAGGCGTAAAAATAGCACCAAATACAATGTTATGCCTTTCCTTCAGCATAAGTCGGTATTGTACACCGAAATCCATGTAGTAGTTATTGATGGAGATACGCTCGGCACTGGCCAATTTAAAGGCGTTCGGGTCATTAGGGAACTGTGCAATAGAGTAATGATCCACCTTGCCGAATACATATGAAAGGTGAGCACCCAATGAGAGATTTTCAATTGGGCTAATAGCAATACCTGCATAAGCTTTAGTTGTATTTCCACTTCCCTGATAGTTCGATTTGGAATAGGTACCATCATTAATAGAGATGGCATCAGATGAATTGTCATCAAAGAAACTATAACCAACCACTGATTCAGGTTTAACTCCAATCGACATAAAACCCCATTTAGAAACAGGAAATCCTATAGCAAAATAGGAAAAGTTCATATCAGAGAAACGAGCTTCCTGATCGGCCGTCTTTATTCTTTGATCAAACCCTGTAATTCCGCCTTCGAAAAAGAAGGAAATAGAATCCATGCTAAAGTAGGAGGCGGGATTTATATTATTAAGGTTGTATGAGCTTGATAAGGCTATACCGGTATGTCCCATGGCATCATTTCGTCCAAACCCTCCTTCTTGTATCTGCCCGATACCGTATCTTGTATAGGGTGAATACGTCTTATTTTGCGATGTTGCTGAAAAGCTTAAAACTGTGGTTAACGCAAAAACTACTACTGCCTTATATATGTTGTGCATTATATTCTAGAATTCTATTAAGTCCAATTAGTACCAAATTAGGATGTACAAAGATGGGATTTTTTAATTGCCTTGCAAAAAATTCTGCATCGCCACCCGTTATTATTGCTTTGATTGAAGGAAATTGCTCTTTCAATCGATCGAAAGTACCTTCAATCTCATAAGTAATACCATTTTGAATACCTGCCCGTATGGCGGAATTTGTACAATCACCCATTAATAATTCATCAGGGTTAGGGTCGAGAAGAGGTAATTTACTGGTGTAATGATTCAGTGCATTAAAACGCATGGTCATACCCGGAGATATATTACCACCCATGTATACATTCTTATCGTCTACCAGTTCATAGGTTATTGCCGTACCTGCATCTATGACTAATAAAGGATGGCTGGGGTATAGAAACATAGCACCAGCCACAGCAGCTAATCGATCTTTGCCCATTGTTGCCTGCGAACGGTAGATCCATTTAAAAGGCAAAGGCGTTTCGTGGGTAAGTTCAATAATAGTATTTGAGAGTTTAGCCAGGTTAGTTATTAAGGTCTGATGTTGTTCTTTTACGACCGTTGAAAGAATAATATGGTCTATTGGGTACTGCTTCAAGTGTTGGTCAATGAACCATTCATCAAGAAAATCAATCGAATCGGAATATATGAGCTTACACTGGTCAAAAATACCAAACTTTACCTGTGTATTTCCTCTGTCAATAACTAAATTCACATTAAAATCATTTGTGTTTCTGCAAATGTTAATTTACAGTGACTAGCTGCAAAGATATAAACAATCAGCGGGTAATAGTCAGAAGTATCGTTATTTATGAGAAAAGTCCTAGTAGTAGAAGATGATAAATTTATCTCGGCGATTTTCACGATGTTCTTGAGAGATTTAGGTCATGAAATGGTAGGGAAGTGTGCTGATGGAACGGATGCTGTTGATTTGTGTCATCGTTTAAAGCCTGATGTGGTGCTTATGGATATCCACCTTGAGGGTGATATGGATGGTATTCAAACGGCGGAACAACTGCGTCGTGAATTGGATATTCCGGTGATATATGTTTCTTCCGATACCAGTAGTCAGGTGATTAAACGAGCGATTGTATCCAATTCATATGGGTTCTTAGTAAAGCCTGTTAATAAAAAGGAATTGGGTATTGCCATCGATCTGGCCTATTACAAGCATAAGGTAGATCAGGAGCAACGTGAGCGGGAACGAGGTTATCGCCAGTTTATCAGTGATTCGCCTATGCCAATAATGATATTACAGGATGGGCGTATTCAGTATTTAAATAACCTGGCTCTCGATCTGTTCAAAACCCATTATATGGAAGATGTGCTGATGCTACCATATCTCAACTTCGTGAATGAACAGGATAAATTAAAAGTAGAGCAGTTGCTTAGCGAATTTAATAAAACAGGGCGGGGATTTGAATTTATGGAAGTTGCCATGCAGGATGTACATGGTCAGCTTGTTTATGTGAAGATATCAGGTGCATCTACCATTTTTAATAAAAAGAAATCGTTGCAGGTCACTTTGGTGGATAATACCGCTAAAATAAACACACAACGACGGTCAGACACACTATTGGAATATATGGATGAGCTAGGCTTGCCCTATATTATAAGCAATCAGAGGAATGTGATAACCCTTTGTAGCGAGCACCCATTATTTAAAGGGAAAAAACTGATTGGGGAAAAATTAAACAGCGATAATGGGTTTGAGAAGGCCGGGGAAGATGTACTGGTATACAATAATGGTAATACGCAACAAAACTTTAAAGTCATTGAGGTTAAAGATCTTTATAACGAAGTATTTGAGCATATTTTGGTGGTTTGCGAGGACAAAAAAAATGAGCTGTAAAAATACAGCTCACTTCGTTTATAGAAAGTTTCACTTACGACTGTTGATTCAACTGTGTGATAGTATCAATTACTGATAATACAATAGCACTACTAACAATAACTATTACGGCGAATAAAAATACTTTGGCTAGAATCATAACTTTTAGTTTTAAGTTAATACTATCCATGGAGTTGCAATGGTTATGCCAGTTTTGCGACATAGGCAAACTCTTTAACGATTATTATCATTTGTTATTAATTATTTCTGATAAAACTTCTGATCACTGACCTTTTTAAAATACCTGCTATTGGTTTGATTGTAATGTTGTTCGTTGAACTTATTAGCCTTCTTCTTCGCAATGTCTTTTGTGGTTTCAGGATCATCAGATAAGTAGACGGCTTCCTCTGGTGTAGACATGATAGCCAAAACCCGATTGCATTTATCTGGCAAATTGACGCTGGCTGCATCTACCCACTGACCTTTACCAAATACGGCAATTTCTTCATCTTTTTCCAAGACGCCCTCTTTATAGCGAATTGTTTTATTGAAGCCCAGCATATTTTCGCTTTCAAATCCTTTGCTATTGAGATAATGCTCAAGGCGTTCGGTGGCATCCTTCAGGAAACCTGAATTGTACTTACGATCTTTTACGATGTAACTTTTAATCCGGCTATCATTTATAAAAGCATAGTCGGCACCATCGCGAATAACAAAATTACCCGATACTTCTTCGTTAATAATTGTTTTCCAGTGTGAGCTTTTGCCCGATGACACTTGCTGTTCAACATGAATATGGTAGTGCGCACATTCGCGGTTTGATAGCGGAGCACGTAAAGGTGTACCGGCGAATTCAACCTTTCCGACCAGCTTTGCCACATCGCCACTTTTAAAATGAATGAGTTTTTTTAACTTCGAATTCTTCAATTTTCGTTTAATACGTTTGTTATTACTGAAGTAGTAGGCTGCCACGCAAACGATAATGATAACGCTTATTACAATGATAATAATGGTGTGTTCCATATGGTATATGATTAAAAGCTTAAAGCTTTAGAGAATGCACCTCTCCGTCGACAATTTTATTAATTTTTGGCTGAATAATCCATATGCCAATCGGGAAAAACCATAACAGAAAGAACTCACCGGCAAAATCAGAGAATGTTGTTTTACGTTGCAGTTCTGCTGTTTTAAAAGCTTTGGCAGCAAAGTACAAACTGTGGAAGATGCAGAACATAGAGAAAAGATGAAAAGGCATGATGATACCTATGACTCCAATAATAGCTCCCGGACCAGGATCAACCCCTTCAATATCGATAAGACCATTCATAACGGTGCTCATAAACAACATAATGATGGTGATATATATGACCGGAATAAAAAAGAAAATTTTAAACCGGAGAAGCTTCATCTTAAACTCTTCTGGAATGTGATTTTGAAGGCCTCCGGTAATTGACCAGAACCAGCCCATAAAGATGGTCATGAATAGGAGGCCAATAAATGGAACGACTTTAAAATACACCTGCATTGTTTCAAAATGAGGCTCGCTGCCATTTGTAAAACCTGATAAGAAACTGATCATCATTGTGATTTGAAGAATAAGTGGTATGCCAATCGTTAGCAAAAAGATTTGCCAGTGTTTGGCTTGTAAGAATTTTTGAGTCATATTGGATGAGTTTATTAAACCTTTTGAGGTGTTTAGTAATGTTATAGGTTTAGCTTAATAGTAATAGTTTACGTTTTTACCAATTCCTAGGCGCAACTAACTGTTCAATGTCGGCGTTATCAAACGAATAGGCTTTTGCGATAAAAAAGATATCCATGCTAATATTTTCGCGTGCTGCCGTTTCAATTTCACTGTCATTGTCAAAAAAATCGCCTTCTAAGGTGGAGATGCCGATCAAAG
>DIYS01000267.1 GCA_002429115.1 Saccharicrinis sp. UBA6048
AGAGAGAGAGAGAGAGAGATAGAGAGAGAGAGAGAAAATGAGTTTGGGGTTTTGAGTTATACCTCATCTGCTGACTATTGGCATCATGTAAAGGTCAGCGGGTGAGTAGTGATTTGAGAAACTGGTGAATTGCTGAATTGTCGAATCGCTATTCGGACTTCGGACTTTCCGCTTCGGACTAAAAAATAACCATTCTGTAAATCGCTAAAAGCGTCAACCATCAGCTTTTTTGGTCAGTAACCAGAAGAGAGAGTTGAGAGAAGAGAAATGAGTTTAGGGTTTTGAGTTGTACCTCATCTGCTGACTATAGACATCATGTAAAGGTCTGCGGGTGAGTAATGATTTGTCGAACCGGTGAACTGCTGAATTGTCGAATTACCTTTTGGACTTCGGACTTTCCGCTTCGGACTAAAAAATAACCATTCTGTAAATCGCTAAAAGCGTCAACCATCAGCTTTTTTGGTCAGTAACCAGAAGAGAGAGATGAGAGATGAGAAATGAGTTTATGAGTTGTACCTCATCTGCTGACTATAGACATCATGTAAAGGTCAGCGGGTGAGTAATTATTTGTGAAACTGTTGAATTGCTTATTTGTCGAATCGCCTTTCGGACTCCGGACTTTCCGCTTCTGACCTAAAAAGAATGCTACAGTAGTTAGCTTCTAACCTCTAACTTCTGATAGCTATATTTATATCGCTAAATGCCGTCAACCATCAACTTTTTTTGGTCAGTAACCAGAAGAGAGAGTTGAGAGAAGAAAAATGAGTTTGGGGTTTTGAGTTGTACCTCATCTGCTGACTATAGGCATTATGTAAAGGTCAGCGGGTGAGTAATGATTTGTGAAACTGGTGAATTGCTTATTTGTCGAATCGCCATTTCGGACTGCGGACTTTCCGCTTCGGACTAAAAAATACCCAATCTGTAAATCGCTAAAGGTCGTCAACTATCAGTTTTTTTTAATCAGTAACCAGAAGAGAGAGATGAGAGATGAGAAATGAGTTTATGAGTTGAGGTGTTTAGAAGTTGATTCTTTGTCGAGTCGGTGAACTGCTGAATTGTCGAATCGCTATTCGGACTTCGGACTTTCCGCTTCTGACCTAAAAAGAATGCTACAGTAGCTAGCTTCTAACCTCTAACTTCTGATAGCTATATTTATATCGCTAAAAGCCGTCAGCCATCAGCTTTTTTCTTGCGACCAAGCTTAGATTTAAAAATTAAAGATTAGTTTCGTAACTGGAATAAAAAAGAATAATCAACACATCAACTCCCGATTTCTATTGGGATCAGCAAATCAACAATATCCTATGAACTCACTAATACAAGCCGATCAACATTTCTTAGTATTAACCATGGTGATGGCCGCCGCCGTATTTGGCATTTGGTCGGAACACAAAAAATGGTTTGGAAAGGTATCTGGTATTTTGGTTACCATGATTTCCATGTCTGTTTTGGCAATGATTGGTGTTGTGCCGGTGGGTTCAGGAACCGGGGTTTCGGTGCCGGTCTACAATATGGTGTTTGATTATTTTATTCCCATCTCAATACCCTTATTACTTTTTAGCTCCAATATTGTTAAAATCATCCGAGAAAGTGGTAAGCTGCTTTTGGCCTTTGTAATTGGTGCAATAGGAGTGGTGATTGGCTGTTTTATTGCGTATTCGTTTATTGATTTGGGCGAAGACTCAGGAAACACAGCAGGTGTTATTGCGGCTACTCTGGTAGGAGGAAGTATCAACTTTGTGGCCACCGGCGAAACATTGAATTTTAGTACGAATCCGTACTTTTCAGCGACCATTGCTGTCGATAACTTTGCTGCCAACTTATATGTGCTGTTCTTATTCTTGGTGCCTGCATTGTCATTTCTCAATCGTTTCTGGCATAAGAAAAAAGATACTGATACAACGATTGAAGAGCAGGCAGATAAAGCAAGTCCGGTGACCATGGAACGTATGGCTGTCTCACTATTTCTGGCTGTTGGTATTGCTGCTGTGGGAGGATGGGTATCGCCCTATTTGCAAACACTTATTGGAACTGATCTTAATCTGAGCATCCTGATCATTACTTTATTATCGTTAGTGGTAGCCAACTTATTTCCTTCAAAACTTAAGCCACTTGAGAATACATCATTTAGCATTGGACTATGGATGATGTATGCCTTTTTAGCAGTAATTGGAGCCTCTACCAATATCTACGAGGTGTTAAAGGTAGGACCTTCACTGCTTTTGTTCTACATGGTGATCATGGTGTTCCATTTTCTATTCCTGATGTTGTCAGCTCGTATTTTCAAACTCGATGTGTACGAGGTGATTGTTTCATCAGCGGCTAATATAATGGGGCCTTCAGTGGCAGCACCTATGGCGGCTTCACTCGGACAGAAGCGTATGGTGACACCCGCTATCCTGGTTGGTATTCTTGGATACGTGATTGGTACATTTATTGGTGTGAGCATTGCATTAGCACTGTCTTAACACATACTTCACTATTATAGATCAGTTATTGATGAGCAAGGACTTGTATAACTACAGTTGTGGCATTTAATTGACAGCTTTAACTTTAGACTATATGACGTTTTTGTTTTAACATTTTTTAGCTTAATTCTACTGTGTTAACTAAAACCTTTTCAAAATGGTATCGTTAGAAGAGACGATATTAGGGGATATTATTTTACAAGCAATCACTGTGAACGTTTAGTTTAGCTCGTGTTAATTCAATTGAATATACATTGTGAGTAAATACAAGTATTTGTTTACTTTAATTACTCTATGTGCTGAATTTGAGGGATTCTGAATTTTATGCAGGCATTATTACAACGAAACTAATGCGGCTTAATAGAAGGTGAGTGGAGATTGCCCAATTACTAAAAGGGATAAAGGGATGAGTGATTTAAGCATTGAAATTTTAAAGTCTTTAGCGGCTATACCTATTGCGATAGTTGTACTTCGATTAATTTTTAAGAAGTCGATAATGTTCAAAGTGGGGATGATAATCGTGTCTTTTGTATTATTTGCTGTGATACTTAAGACCCTGGAATTTTATTTAGGTTCATTTTTAAAGTTCATCGTCACACCATTAAATATACTTGTTGGGATTGCCATGTTTGTGTATATCAATAAGATGCTTCGCAAGCCTTTAGAAAGGGCAATTAATCAACTTGAAGAACTATCGAATGGCAACCTGAAAATTGATGTTCAGACAGATAATTCGCAAAACGAGTTAGGTATTTTAAACAACTCCTTAAAAAAGCTATCAGATAAACTACAGGCCGTTATTAAAGAAATAAATAATGGTGCTGAGGTGGTTTTGCAAGCCAGTCATAGATTGAATAGTACCGCAGAAGAGTTATCATCTGGTTCGGCAGAGCAGGCATCGTCGCTAGAGGAGGTATCAACCACCATTGAAGAGATCGCTGGTAATGTGGCTAGCAATACCGGCAATGCGAAAGAAACTTCTAATATTGCAGCCGATTCTGCGATGCAAATAGCCAATGTTTCGGATGTGTCTGGCAAAAGTTATACGGCAGTAAATACTATATCCGAAAAAGTAGGTGTGATTAATGAAATTGCTACACAAACCAATATTCTTGCGTTAAACGCTGCTGTTGAAGCGGCCCGTGCAGGTGATATGGGTAAAGGCTTTGCGGTGGTTGCTGCCGAAGTAAGAAAGTTAGCTGAGAATAGTAAAAAGGCTGCTGATGAGATTATTGTCATGGCCGATTCCACCCGTTCAGAGACGGAGCTGGCCAATAATATGCTGCTTGAAATTAAACCTCACATTGATAAAACGTCCAATTTGGTGGAAGAAATAGCAGCTGCCAGTTATGAGCAAAACAATGGTATTGATCAGGTGAATGGCGCTATTCAGCAATTAAATGCAACTACTCAACAGAATGCTGCGGCCTCTGAAGAGCTGGCTTTAAACTCCGTGGAATTGACCAGTCAGGCGGAAAGTTTAAAGCAGGCGATTGCATTTTTCAAATTGTAAAATATAAATTCTTATAAACAGATTATCCGGACGCTATGAATAATGGCATTAATCTTGTTTATAGACTGAAAGTTATAAGTGGGAGGTGCACTATCGGATGCTTGATTTATTTTGTAAATGCCGGTACTTTATGAATCAGCAAAGAACGAGAAGTGTACCTTCCCATATTTTTTTACCTCTATAAAATTAGGGTGTTCTTCAAAGCTCTTTTTGTCCGAATGTTCAAGGATAAAAATACCATCAGGTTTAAGCAGGCTTTTCTCAAAAAAGCGATCGGGGATGGCTTCAAAATTCTTTAAGTCAAATGGAGGATCCGCAATAACAAGATCATAAGTTGAGCTGCATTTTTGGATGTATTTAAAGGCATCAGCTTTGATGGGTTGAATATAGCTATCCAACTCAAACTCTTTAATCATAGACTTGATAAAACTGAAATGCTTATAATTTAACTCCACCGTGGTGATATTTTCACAACCACGCGAAGCAAACTCATACGATATGCTACCGGTTCCACCAAAGAGATCCAACACAGTCAATTCATCAAAATCAACGCGGTTATTGAGCACATTAAATAAACTCTCACGTGCAATATCGGTTGTCGGACGAGCCGAGAAACTTTTAGGTGGAGAAAAACGGCGTCCTTTTAATGAGCCACTAATTATACGCATATAGCCAAATTAAACAAGTTGTGAAAATGCAGTTTGTCACTCTCTTTGATTTTTAGGCCCGGGCTGAACTTAAAATGAGGCGTTACATCCGCAATCTGGGTTTGTCTTAGATAATTCTTTAACTCTTTGTACAGTGGATTTTGACGGTCGTGAATGCCATGAATGATGACGCTTGTATTTTCGGCAGATAGTTTAAGCTGCTCAAATGCAAATAACACAAAGTAGATAAAGTCATTGATGTGACTGTAGGCATACGAGTTGTTCAACTTCAACTTGCGCGATGACAACACCACCAGGTCAAAGAATTTTTCATGAACGGCAATATGCATCACATCCGCTTTGGTATCTTTTCTTTGGCTCGATAACAGGCACGACTCAACAAACGGTGAATAATGCTGGAAAAAGCTTACAGCGTCAAATTGTGTTTTAACAAGGTGATACATAAACTTCGGAATCGAGAATAAATTCCAGGCATCGGCCATTCTTATTTTTTGCGCTACCAGCTCAATCTCTTCACTATTATTGCTATGATTCAGCGTATATAGCTCATGCAGTCGCGCCGGATCATATAGTGCTGTCGGAACCAGGGTGGCCTTGGGTGATTCATACAGGAAGAATACCTTTTTATAAGGCAACTGCAGTAGCTCTTCCTTAAGCAATACCTCTTGTGTCTTTATATTATCGACACTTTTATCAACAAAAGGAATGTTGGCAAAAGCAACGTAGGTATTGGTTACAGGGTCGAGTACACAAAAAGAAAGTCCACCCGATGAAGATCGGATGGACAAAAAATATGATGTTGTAACATTTACGTCAAACGACTGATCAACAACGTATGTCTTGGTCATAAAATTATTCCCAGTTACCTGCGTTATTGTTAGCTTCTTCCAACGAACCAACTTTAAGACCAGGATATCTCTCTAACTTTTCAGTTTTATCATTCAAGTTAATGACCTCCTGAGCCTCAAGACCATTCAGGTAGATATTGTTATGAACTTTACATTCAAACACCTGTACCTTAACACCTGAACCTGTTACTACAACGCCAGCGCCCATTTCATAAGTTTTATCTCCAACAAATGGAACAAACTTTAATGAATCAATTGGATAACCAGCAGGGAATAATGAATCTTTCACACTAACACGAATCGTGTCACGGCTAATAATTCCCAGAGCCAATGCTTTTTGCTCTGTCATTCCTTCTTCACGCATACTATCGGTAATAGCTCCTTCTTTCTTTACCAACGGCAGCGAGTCATTTTTAATAAAGTTAATTAGTGTGTCGAAGTTACCTGTATATTTATCATACACAGACTTATACGCCACCTGAGCATCACGAGTCAACATTAACTTATCAACATTAGCTTCTTTACGAACCTTTTGCTGCTCCTGAAAACGAATAGGTTTATTGATACTTTCTACACATAAATAACCAAGCGCGATAATTGCAATAGTAAGAACAATCTGAATAACTGTTTTCATTATCTTCGGATTTTTGTTTTAGTTTGAAGTCACAAATTTAAAAAAAAAATCAAATTACAGTTTTCAATTAGCCTTTATCTATATTAAAAATGCTAAATAATCATATTTCAGGCCTAATAAAGGAACGATTTGCGTTTGAGCCAACTCCTTCGCAACAGCAATTAATCAATGGATTAGGTGATTTCGTGATGTCGGAAGCCTCTCATTCCATTTGTTTGATTAAAGGTTACGCAGGAACGGGTAAAACGTCCTTAATGAAAGCCTTTACCGATGTTTTGTCGGATTTAAAAGTGCCGTGTCAGCTTATGGCACCTACCGGACGCGCTGCTAAGGTACTAAGCACTTATACGCAAAAACCGGCTTACACCATTCATAAGATGATCTATCGGCGTAAATCATCCAGTGACGATTTCGGCAGTTTTAACCTTAATTATAATAAGGCGAAAGATGCCATTTTTATTGTTGATGAAGCATCGATGATTTCCAATAGCAGTTTGGATTATACTGTTTTCGGAACCGGACGTTTATTAGAGGATCTGTTGAATTTTGTTTTTAGTAATGAGCGATGCAAGCTAATTCTTATTGGCGATGTGGCACAGCTACCACCAGTTGGCTTTGAAGAGAGTCCCGCACTCGATAAGTTATATCTCGAGAGTTTAAGCATGCAGGTTCAGGACTATTTCCTTAGTGAAGTGGTCAGACAGGAGGAGGATAGTGGTATTTTGTATAACGCCACCAAACTGCGTTTTATGTTGGATGAAGGTCTTTTTGAACCAACGTATCCGGCCTTGGAAACACATGGCTATCCTGATTTTAAACGAATAAGCGGGGAGGAGTTGATCGATGAACTGAATTGGTGCCAGGAAAATTTTGGTCTCGATCAGACATTGGTGGTATGCCGTTCAAACAAGCGAGCTAATTTATTTAATCAAGGCATTCGTAACAGTATATTATATCGGGAGGAGGAGTTAACGGTGACCGACCACCTTTTGATCATGAAAAATAACTACCACTGGCTGAAGGATAGTAAGGAAGCTGATTTTATTGCCAATGGAGATATTGCTGAAGTAGTTCGAATCAATGGTTACGAAGAACTATACGATCGGCGTTTCGCCAATGTAACATTGCGATTGACAGATTACGAACATCTGGAAATTGATGTTAAGGTAATTCTTGATGCGCTTCATACCGATACACCGGGGTTTTCCAAAGAAGAGCAGGAGGCTTTCTTTTATAATGTGATGGAAGATTATGAAGCGGAAAAATCGCAGCGCAAGAAATATGAAAAGGTAAAACAAAATCCGTATTACAATGCTTTGCAGGTAAAATACGCCTATGCAATGACTTGCCATAAATCTCAGGGTGGCCAATGGCAAGCTGTTTTTATTGATCAGGGCTATATTCCGGAAGAGCAAATGGGAACAGGATATTTTCGTTGGTTATATACAGCTATTACACGTGCAACTGAACGTGTGTATTTGGTGAATTTTAAAGATGAATTTTTTGAGGATTAACCAATAGATAATTAATGAATTGAGAATACTTAACGCCGGTTCGATTATAAAAACTCTACCAATTAAAGACTTTTTAACACCGATTGTGTAACCTATTCAATGCAATGCGGTAAAAGGGTGCGGGAATAAGGAATCTTTTAATTTAGGTCTTTTGTTGGATAGAATGGAGTGATAGGTTGTATCGGTCTTTAATAGATTGATATGTCTTGGTGGTTGTTGGTTTGAGACCCCAAAAAACTATTTATGAGTATAAATCGAGTGTCGGGAAAGAATACTTTTTTTATTGATTATTTTACGAGGAAAAAAGCAAAGTGTAAGCTGTATCACAGTCTGGTTTTAGGATTTCCAATATACATTAGTTCGAATTATTTGGGTAAAATGACCTACAAATGCTCTTATTGTGGCCGAACATGGAAATCAGATAAGGAAGATAATAAACTACAACTTTACCGAATTTTTAGAGGCTAGTCTGGTACTTCAGGATATAAAAAAATGGAACGCTTTTTAAAACGTTCCATTTTTTAATATGAGCTTAGTTATAGCTTTATATCCCTAAATCCTTCACAATACCATCAATAATAGCATCTGCTTTTTCGTTGGCCGGATAGAACTCATTTTTACTTGCCATCGGAACTTTTACCTCCATATAGAATTTAATCTTCGGCTCGGTCCCTGATGGTCGAACAGACACCTTGTAACCATTCTCAGTAAAGAACTGTAATACGTTCGATGTTCCAGGTAGATCAATGGTTTCATGTCTGTCTTCTAATACATGAAAGGCATCCAGTTTGGAGTAATCTTTGATGATGCTCACTTTATCGCCGGCCAGAGTTTGTGGTGGTGTAGTACGGAAATCAGTCATCAGTTGCTTGATCTCATCAGCACCGGTTTTACCTTCACGAACAATGTAAATCATCTTTTCTTTTGAGAAGCCATACTCCATATAAATATCCTGAAGCACATCAAATAACGATTTGCCATTGTCTTTGGCCCATGCAGCAATTTCTGCTGTTATTGTAATGGCTGCAACAGCATCTTTGTCACGTACATAGTCGCCCGGTAAGAAACCGTAAGATTCTTCACCGCCACAAATGTATTTCTTCTCACCCTCCAGGTCGCGAATTACTTTTGCAATCCACTTAAAGCCGGTGTAAACATCAAAATATTCAACGTCGTTTTTAACGGCTATTTCTTTCAGGAGCTCCGATGTTACAATGGTTTTAACGATGTACTCTTTGCCAGTCAACATACCGCGCTCTTTCCACTTGCTTAGGATATACCATGTCAAGAGGGTGGCTGTTTGGTTACCATTCACCAACACGAACTCACCTTTTTCATTTTTAACGGCAATTCCTAATCGATCACTATCAGGATCGGAAGCCATTACAATATCAGCATCTTTCTCAATTGCTTTATTCAAAGCCATCTCCAATGCCGCAGGTTCTTCCGGGTTTGGAGATATTACCGTTGGAAAATCGCCACTTACAACATCCTGTTCAGGTACATTAATAACGTTTTCAAATCCACAAGCTTTTAACGCTGCAGGAATGATCTCAACACCTGTTCCGTGGATAGGCGAGTAGACTATTTTTAAATCTTTATTGCGGTTGATAAGTTCCTGATCCAATACAAGGCTCTTCACTTGCTCGATGTATTGCTTATCCATGTCCTTACCTAATACTTCAATCAAGTCTTTATTGCCTTCAAATTTAATCTCATCAACCGAGGCAATATTATTCACTTCATCAATAACATTCGTGTCATGTGGAGCAATTAACTGAGCACCATCGTTCCAGTAGGCTTTGTAACCATTGTAAGCTTTTGGGTTATGCGATGCTGTTATGATGACGCCACTTTGACAACCCAGCTGACGAATGGCATATGAGATTTCTGGTGTTGGACGCAGATCCTCAAATATATATGCTTTAATACCATTGGCACTAAAGATATCAGCAACAACTTCAGAGAACAGGCGGCTATTGTTGCGGCAGTCATGACCAATCACAACGCCAATCTGCTCCACATCGCTGAAGTTTTTTAACAGGTAATTGGCTAATCCTTGCGTAGCTGCACCAACCGTATAGATATTCATTCGGTTTGATCCGGCACCCATAATACCACGGAGGCCGCCGGTACCAAATTCAAGGTCTTTATAAAATGAATCAATTAATTCGGTTTTATCTTCTTTTTCAAGCATCTCCTTAATGGCAGCTTTGGTGTCAGCATCATAGTTGCCGTCAAGCCATGCCTGAGCTTTATCAATTACTGCAGTTAATACATCTTGATTTTGCATTTGAGTAGTATTTGTCGTGTTTTAGATTACAGTTTAGTTATTCAGTTTTTTCAAACATTGTTTTAAGCTATCCAGCCAGTAAGGAATTTCCATTTGATAGGTTTCCTTAATCTTAGCCTTATTTAATACGCTGTATTGAGGGCGTGGTGCCGGCGTTGGATAATCTTTTGTCTCAATTGGTTTGACATTGCAAGATATACCTTTTTCTTTGTGTATGGCAAGCGTAAAATCGTACCAACTGGCTACACCCTCATTGCTATAGTGGTAGACACCAGGTGTAAATTGTATTTTAGATGCAATATCTGATTGAATAATGTGTAAGATCACCTTTGCCAGGTCATAGGCATATGTTGGTGTGCCTATTTGATCAAATATTACATTTAACTCATCCCGCTCATGTCCCAGACGGATCATAGTTTTCACAAAGTTGTTGCCATAGGTCGAGTATAGCCACGAAGTTCTGATAACTATTGAATTGGGATTAGAGTTTATTAGGTTTTCTTCTCCCAATAATTTGCTTTTACCATATACGGACTGTGGGTTTGTTGCATCGCTTTCAATATAAGGTCGATGATTTTTGCCATCAAACACATAATCTGTAGATACATGAATAACCTTTGCTTTTATTGCTTTAGCTGCCTGACCAATAGATGTTAATGCATCGGCGTTAACCTTATTGGCCAACTCCTGATCATCTTCGGCTTTGTCAACTGCGGTATATGCTGTGCAGTTTATTATAAAGTCGTAGTTCTCAGATATCATTGCATCCACCTGTTCTTTACTTGTGACATCTAAAGTATCAAGAGTTGTGAATGTAAAAGTTGCCCAATCAACTGTTGGGATCAGTGATTTTAACTCCTGACCCAATTGGCCTTCAGACCCAATAACTAGTACTTTTTTCATTGTATACCGTAAGCAAAATTGTGTTCGGCCTCTTTAAACGAAGGCAGGATGCTGTCTTTAGTTGAAATTATAGCTTTATCGGCCGGGATTTTCCAGTCAATATTAAGTGTAGTGTCATTATAAGCGATACCTCTTTCAGCTTCCTGGCTGTAATAGTTGTCACATTTATACATCACCACAGCAGTTTCACTTAATACAGAAAAACCATGTGCAAATCCTTGAGGGATAAAGAATTGTTCCTTGGTCTCACTTGACAACTCAATGGCATAATGCTTGCCAAACGTTGGAGAGTTTTTTCTAAGATCAACAGCTACGTCAAGAATCTTACCTTCCAGAACCTGAATAAATTTCGATTGCGAATAAGGAGCCAGCTGATAATGTAAGCCCCGTATTACGCCATATGATGATTTCGATATGTTATCTTGAATAAAATTCACCGGTATGCCAGCTTCTTTATATTTTTTAGCTGTATATGATTCAAAAAAGTAGCCCCTTGGATCACTAAATATCTGAGGTTTGATAACCAATAAATCAGGTATGTCTGTCTTTATGATTTCCATTCGTAATATTTTGAGAATAAAGATAGGAAGTTATTAAGTATTCTTGCAATTAATTTGATAATTTAAAAGAAAAACTCTAATAAAATAATTGAATTGATAATTGCACTTATTCCTGTTCTGCAATTTTAATCAGGTATCTGCCATATTCATTTTTACTAAGCGGTTCTGCCAGTTTTAAGAGTTGTTCCTTATTGATATAGCCTTTCGAATAAGCAATTTCTTCAATACAAGCCACTTTTAGTCCCTGACGGTTCTCTATTGTTGAGATAAAGTTTGCAGCTTGTAATAAGCTATCGTGTGTGCCGGTATCTAACCAGGCTGCACCACGCCCTAACAAGGTCATCTTTAAACGATCTTCGTTTAGGTATAGCATATTTAAATCAGTAATTTCTAATTCACCACGTTTCGATGGTTTCAGGCTTTTTGCTTTTTTTACAACATCATTGCTATAAAAATAGAGTCCTGTAACAGCATAATTACTTTTTGGCTCGGTTGGTTTTTCTTCCAAAGAAAGTACTTTACCTTCCGGGCCAAATTCGGCAACACCATATCGTTCCGGGTCGTTGACATAATAGCCAAAGACAACCGCACCATCTTTAGTTTTTGAGGTCTCTGTTAATAGCTTGCTAAAGTCGTAGGCGTAAAAAATATTATCACCTAAAACTAAAGCAACATCGTCATCCCCGATAAACTCCTCTCCAATGATGAAGGCCTGAGCTAATCCATCCGGAGATGGTTGTTCAGCATAGGTAAATTGTAATCCTAAATCGCTTCCATCGCCAAACAGGTTTTTATATAATGGTAGATCCTGAGGTGTACTGATGATTAATATCTCCCGTATGCCTGCCAGCATTAAAACTGAAAGCGGGTAATAAATCATCGGCTTATCGTATACCGGAATAATCTGTTTTGAAATACTCTTTGTTACAGGGTAAAGACGTGTTCCTGAACCTCCTGCTAATATTATTCCTTTTCTTGTTGACATGGATATTATTTTTGAGCTGATTATTCTTTAATTGAATTTTTTATTCATGCTTACTTTTCCAGCAATGCACTAAAGTATTCGATGGTTTTAGTCAAACCTTCATTTAATTGAACTTTTGGTTCCCAGTTATTGAGCTTTTCTTTTGCCAGTGAGATATCAGGTTGACGCTGTAAAGGATCATCTGCAGGTAAAGGAAGGTAAGTGATCTTCGATTCTGAATTTGTTAATTTAATAACCTTTTCTGCCAGTTCGAGCATTGTAAATTCATTTGGGTTTCCAATGTTAACAGGGCCAGTAAAGTTTTCTACGTTCATCATGCGTATCATGCCTTCTACCAGATCATCTACAAATTGAAAACTGCGTGTTTGTTTACCATCTCCAAATATGGTAATATCTTCTCCTTTTAAAGCCTGCACGATGAAGTTGGAAACCACCCTGCCATCATTTGGGTTCATGCGAGGCCCATAGGTATTGAATATTCTGATAATGCGAACATCAACATTATTCTGTTCGTGATAATTCACAAATAAGCTTTCGGCACATCTCTTTCCCTCGTCATAGCACGAACGTATACCAATTGGGTTGACATTTCCCCAATAATCTTCTTTTTGTGGATGCACCAGTGGGTCGCCGTAAACTTCACTGGTAGAAGCCTGTAAAATGCGCGCATTAATACGTTTGGCCAGCCCAAGCATATTAATGGCACCCATTACCGAAGTTTTAATCGTTTTAATAGAATTATATTGGTAATGAACCGGTGAAGCCGGGCATGCAAGGTTGTATATCTGATCAACTTCAACAAAGTAGGGGTGGGTTACATCATGCCTGATAAGTTCGAAGTATGGATTGTCAAGTAAGTGTAAAACATTGTCCTTATCACCGGTAAAGTAGTTATCCATACAGATTACTTCGTTACCCTCGTTTAACAGTCTTTCGCATAAATGAGAGCCAATAAAACCGGCACCTCCAGTAACTAATATACGTTTTTTCATAGTCTAATTCTATCCAAATGTTCTTTGACCTCTTCCAATAAAGGTTCAAAGTAAACAAAAAAGCCTGAACGATACTAAATTATCCTTCAGGCTCTATATACATTAAATGCTTTTATTTTGTAATGTCAGGGCGGCCAATGCTGTAATATGTGTACCCAAACTCCTTCATTTCCTGGGGATCATAAATGTTACGACCATCAAAAATAACCTGATTATTGAGTAGTTTATCCATCACCTTGTAATTAGGAACTCTAAACTCTGGCCACTCGGTAATGAGTATTAAAGCATCAGCATCAATCAATACATCATATTGATCTTTACCATACTCAATGCTGTCACCCAAAATGTGTTTAGCTTCATCCATTGCCACCGGATCATACGCTTTAACCTTTGCGCCTAGTTCTGTTAATGCATTGGCAATAATAACTGAAGGAGCCTCGCGCATATCATCTGTATGAGGTTTAAATGAAAGACCCCACATAGCAAATGTTTTTCCTTTAAGATCGTGGAAGTGTTCTTTAACTTTCTTGATGATCACTTTTTTCTGATCTTCATTTACATCTTCAACGGCTTCAAGAATTCGAAGGTTATAGTTATTCAGCTGAGCAGTTTTGATGATTGCTTTTACATCTTTAGGGAAGCAAGAACCTCCATAGCCTGCTCCGGCATATATAAATTTGGTTCCGATGCGCGTGTCAGAACCAATACCTTTACGAACATTATTTACATCGGCACCAACAATTTCACACAGGTTGGCAATGTCATTAATGAAGCTGATTTTAGTGGCCAACATCGCATTTGCTGCATATTTGGTCATCTCAGCAGAAGGAACATCCATAAATAAAATTGGATGACCATTAAGTACGAATGGCTTATACAAGCGGTTCATAATTTTTTCCGCTTTTTCCGATTCAACTCCAACAACAATACGGTCTGGCTTTAAGAAATCGTCAATGGCACTTCCTTCTTTCAAAAACTCAGGATTGGATGCTACATCAAAGTCAATTTCAACACCTCTCTTTTGTAATTCATCATTGACAGCAGCTTTTACCTTTTGCGCTGTACCAATAGGTACAGTACTTTTTGTGACTACAACCATATAATGGTTCATGTGTCGTCCAATCTGGCGGGCGACCTCAAGCACATGACTCAAATCAGCACTTCCATCTTCTCCAGGAGGTGTACCAACAGCGATAAAAATAGCTTCGGTTTGTTCCAAACTTTCTTTAAGGCTTGTTGTAAAATGAAGACGTTCTTTTTCAACATTGGAAAGTACCATTTGATCAAGGCCGGGTTCATAGATTGGTATAATTCCCTGCTTCAGGTTTTTTATTTTAGTTTCATCAATGTCAACACAGGTAACATTAATACCTGTATCTGCAAAACATGTTCCGGTTACTAATCCAACATATCCTGTTCCAACAATTGAAATCTTCATAGTTGTATTGTTTATTTATTGAGTAATTGTTTAGCTAATGTAATAACAATTTGAAAATAGCAATTCTTTATCTAGAATTTCAGAGTTCAAAAATATAAATTAAAATCAGAGCTGAAATGTTAAAGTGCCATTAATCTATTATGATTTTAATCCTGTTTTATGAAGTGATTATCATCCGTCATTGTTTCAGCTATTTATTTAAAAAGAGCTTTGAAATGACTTGAATTCGCTTGACTTGATTCAGTTCATACCATATATTTTAACCAATTGATAATATTTAAGAAAGGAAGTTTTTTTAGCTGCGAAAAAGTTTCTACTTTTGCAGCGATTTTTTTCAATATAATGTCTAACTACTAGTTATTAAAGAATTAACAAAATGACAGAAGAAAAAGTAAATGCTGAGGAGCAGGAGAATGCTCCGGAAGTAAAGGAAGTGGCAGCTAATGTGCCAATGGAAGATTTTGATTGGGATAGCTTTGAAGCAGGTGACGTAATTGGTGGCGGTGCTTCTAAAGAAGAATTGGCTGAAATGTATGATAAGACTTTATCTACTATTTCAGAAAAAGAAGTAATCGAAGGTGAAGTTATTACTTTGACTAAGCGTGAAGTAGTAATTAACATCGGTTTCAAATCGGATGGTATTGTTAGCCGTAACGAATTCCGTTACAATCCTGAGCTGGCTGTAGGCGACAAAGTAGAAGTTTACGTAGAAAGCCAGGAAGACAAAAAAGGACAGCTAGTGCTTTCACACAAAAAAGCACGTGCATTACGTTCATGGGACAGAGTAAATGAAGCGTTGGATAACGACGAAGTTATCAAGGGTTACATCAAGTGTCGTACTAAAGGTGGTATGATCGTTGACGTATTTGGTATCGAAGCTTTCTTACCAGGTTCTCAAATTGATGTTAAGCCTATCCGCGATTATGATATGTATGTAGGTAAAACAATGGAATTCAAAGTGGTTAAAATTAACCCTGAGTTCAAAAACGTTGTTGTATCTCACAAAGCGCTTATCGAGGCTGAGCTTGAGCAGCAGAAGAAAGATATTATTTCTAAGCTTGAAAAAGGTCAGGTTCTTGAAGGAACTGTTAAGAACATCACTTCTTACGGTGTATTCATCGACCTTGGTGGCGTAGACGGATTGATTCACATCACTGACCTTTCTTGGGGTCGCGTAAATCATCCGGAAGAAATCGTTCAGTTAGATCAGAAATTGAACGTTGTAATTCTTGATTTCGATGATGAGAAGAAGCGTATTGCTTTAGGATTGAAGCAGCTGACTGCTCACCCATGGGATTCATTGGATTCAGAGCTTAAAGTTGGTGACATTGTTAAAGGTAAAGTGGTTGTGATGGCTGACTACGGTGCATTTGTTGAAATCGCTCCAGGTGTAGAAGGTTTGATCCACGTATCTGAAATGTCATGGTCGCAGCACTTGAGAAGCGCACAAGACTTCTTAAAAGTGGGTGATGATGTAGAAGCTATGGTATTGACTCTAGATCGCGACGAGCGTAAGATGTCACTTGGTATCAAGCAGCTTAAAGCTGATCCATGGGAGAAAATCGAAGAGAAGTATGCTGTTGGTAGCAAGCATTCTGCTACAGTTCGTAACTTCACTAACTTCGGTGTATTCGTAGAAATCGAAGAAGGAATTGATGGATTAATCCATATCTCTGACCTTTCTTGGACTAAGAAAATTAAGCACCCTGCAGAATTTACTGCTATTGGTGATTCAATCGAAGTGGTTGTTCTTGAAATCGACAAAGAAAATCGCCGCTTAAGCTTAGGTCACAAGCAATTGGAAGAGAATCCATGGGATGTATTCGA
>DIYS01000083.1 GCA_002429115.1 Saccharicrinis sp. UBA6048
ATGAGTTGTTTAATTTCATATATTACAAAATCAGCACCATAGTGAAGACTTTACTTGCAAGCACCAGACCCAAGGCTTTTCTTCCGGTGAGCCACATGCCCCAGACTACTGGCCAGTTAATGCTTGCATTGAATTGGGAAAGTTAAAAACGGGAGATGGTCAAATTGTCATACAAAATCACAAGTTGTCATTCATCACAACTTTTTATGGGTTTAATTAAAGAAATCTAATTTTGACGTAAAATATCCGAACAATTCTATAATTTTCCCGTAGTAGCACTGACAAGTAGAAAGATATATTTTTATCTTGCTGCTTGAAAA
The DNA here is from genome assembly GCA_002429115.1 of Saccharicrinis sp. UBA6048. Classification (GTDB taxonomy): domain Bacteria; phylum Bacteroidota; class Bacteroidia; order Bacteroidales; family Marinilabiliaceae; genus Carboxylicivirga. The sequence goes on from DIYS01000083.1 coordinate 321, forward strand.
AGGATTGAGCAAGTTAACAGGCATTATTAGGTCATAAAATAATAGTAAGAATGAACCAAACGTACGTGCATTCTTGCTACTTTTGCACGTTTCCTTTTAAAAGAAAAAGATTAGTATCGAAGTAGTCAAAATTATACACTTCTAAGTATGAGTAACAACAAGGAAAATCATGGTTTTTTAGACTTTGCATATCAAATGTATAAAACCATGAAAACCAATGAAATTAACTTAGTTTACGAGGGGGAAGTAACGCAGGAAATTACTAAGACGTTTACAGCCCTGACTGAAAGAAGTCTGGAAAAGAGCCAGGAATCGAACACGGTTCAACGCAAGGTATTTAATGTAATGGTTGAGTGCCTTCAGAACATCAGTAAACATGCTGATTCGTTAGATGAAGATGAAGATGAGCGTCGTGGCATTGTAATGGTAAGTCATGGTGAAACAAGTTACAACATCATCACCGGCAATGTTATTAAAAATTCAAAAGTTCCTGAGCTGCAGTCGAACCTGGAACATGTTAATAGCCTTGATAAACAAGGATTATCTGAATTGTACAAGAAGCAAATGCGTGAAGGTAAAATATCAGATAAAGGCGGCGCTGGTTTAGGTTTTATTGATATTGCCAAAAAAACCGGAAGCAAATTAAATTATGAGTTTAAAAAGCTGAATGAAGAAGTTAGCTTTTTCATTTTAACATCAACTGTGAAACGTAACTAATCTGACAATACAATGGAAGTAATAAATATTGCGGGAACTGACGATACCCCTAATGTAATCCTTGATAAAGACAACGCTAAATTTGAAATTTCAGGACGTTCGCTTCCTGAGGATGTTAACCAATTTTATGAGCCAATTCTTGAATGGATTGATGGTTATGCTGAAGCACCTGCTGATAAAACTGAATTCCACTTTAAACTGGAATACTTCAACACGGCATCTTCAAAAGTAATTCTTGATATTCTTCTAAAGTTCGAAGAAATCGTGGAAAACGATAATGACGTTGTTATTAAATGGCATTACCACGAGGAAGAGGAAGATATGTTAGAAGCGGGTGAAGAATACGCTGACATCGTTGAGATTCCTTTCGAGTATATCTCGTACACTGACTAATTATAACACCGAATCCCAGACTATTTATATTAAAATATGAGTGAAGAAATTCTGAAAGCACTGATGCAATTGTTTGGCTTGATTGCTAAACAAGATGGCGGTGTAGAAGCGAATGAAACGGAATATGTAAAAACATTTCTTACGCAGCAGCTAAATGCAGAGGCTGTTGAAGAGTATTTTTCACTATTTATAAAGTATTCGAAGGATTCGAAATTAGGAAAAGGTAAACAGGAGGAAGAAGGCAAGGTCAAACTTACTTCTATGAAAGACTCGGTTAAGATTCTTGGTATCTGTAAGAAGATTAATAAGAAGCTTAACAAAGAGCAAAAAGTAGTTGTATTACTGAGATTGTATGAGTTAGTTAATGCCGACCGCAAGTTTACCGAGCAACGCATGGCCATCATCAACACGGTGGCCGATGTTTTTAAATTGCCAAAAGAAGAAATTGAGGCAATTGAAACATACACGGTTAACAACGAGCTATCGAAACTTGATATTAACGATGTATTAGTTGTTAATCACAATAGCCTGGAGGCGCGTAATGCAAAGCATATTAAATCAGGCGAGCTGGATGGCGATGTTCTGATTTTGCGCGTGAAAAGCGCTGGTTTGTATTTTGTTCGTTACACGGGTAATCAGGATGTGTTCTTAAACGGATTACTGGTAAATAATCGTCGTATTTACCTGTTTCCAAAAGGTAGTTTCGTGAAGCTTCCTAAAGGACAGCCGGTGTATTATACCGATGTGGTTTCTCATTTTATGAGCGACTCGTCGGTATCCAAAATTTCCTACGAAGTTAAAGATGTTGGTTTCACCTTTAAGTCAGGAGGTGTTGGTCTTCGTGATGTCAATATCTCGGAAGAGCAGGGAAAGCTGATTGGTATTATGGGTGCCAGTGGTGCCGGTAAAACCACCTTGCTGAATGTTCTTTGCGGAAACGAATCGCCAACCACAGGTGAAGTGCTGATTAATGGCAATAACCTGCATCTGGAAAGAGATAAAGTTGAAGGTGTTATCGGTTATATTCCTCAGGATGATTTATTGATTGAAGAACTTACCGTTTACGAAAACCTTTACTACAACGCTAAGCTTTGCTTTAAGGATAAAGGCGAAGATGAGATTGCCGAGATGGTGAACAACACCTTGCAGAGTCTTGGTTTATTTGAACGTCGTAACCTTAAGGTAGGATCGCCGCTGAATAAAATGATTAGTGGTGGTCAGCGTAAGCGATTAAATATTGCCCTTGAGCTGATTCGTGAGCCGGGCATTTTGTTTGTGGATGAGCCAACTTCCGGACTGTCATCCCGTGACTCCGAGAATGTGATGAACCTGCTACGTGAACTCGCCCTGAAAGGTAAGTTGATTTTCGTGGTGATTCACCAGCCGTCGTCAGATATCTATAAGATGTTTGACAAGATGTTTATCCTCGATACAGGCGGTTATCCGGTGTATTACGGTAACCCGAGTGAATCGTTAATCTATTTCAAGCGATTGGATGCACAGATTAACAGTGATCAGGGAGAATGTGGGACTTGTGGTAACCTCAATCCGGAATTGATTTTCAACATCATCGATGCCAATGTGATCGATGAATATGGAAATTACACCAACAAACGTAAAACATCGCCGGAGGAGTGGCACGATCATTATAAGGAAAATATCGAATTGCCGCAGGTGGAACCAGTTAAAGAAACACCACCTAAGTCGCTGAATATCCCTTCGTGGTTTAAGCAGTTCGCGATTTATACTTTGCGCGATTTTAAATCGAAAATCAGCAATAAGCAGTATATTTTACTTAACCTCCTTGAAACACCATTTCTTGGTTTTGTACTGGCTTATTTAATTCGATACATTGTTGACCCGGAGTCTGATGTGTATGTTTTTCGCGAGAATGAAAACATTGCTCCATTTATCTTCATGGGTATCATCGTGGCTTTGTTTTTTGGGTTGATTGTTAGTGCCGAAGAAATTTTTAAAGATGCAAAAATTCTTAAGCGAGAAAAATTTCTGAATCTTAGTCGTTCAAGTTATTTAGCGTCTAAAATTCTGATATTGTTTACACTATCTGCCATTCAAATGATATCGTTTGTATTGGTATCTAATGGGATACTTGGTATAAAAGGTTTAAACTTTGAGTTTTGGTTAGCCTTATTCTCCATTTCGGCTTTTGCCAATATTCTTGGCTTAATCTTGTCAGCCTCTTTTAATTCAATTGTAACAATTTATGTATTAATACCATTGGTGATGATTCCTCAAATGGTATTAGCAGGAGCTGTATTTACCTTTGATAAGCTGAATAAAGATTTTACCAGTGTTGATAAAGTGCCTTTAGTAGCTGAGGTAATGCCTTCACGTTATATTTACGAAGGACTGATTGTACATCAGTACAAACACAATAACTACAAGAAAAACATTTTTGATGTGGAATTGCAACAGAGTAGTTCCGACTTTAAGAATGTTTATTACCTGCCTGAGCTGGAGGAAATATTGGATGCCTGCCGTATAGCTGATAAATCGAGCGAATCATACGCCGATGATATTGCACTATTGCAAAATGAGCTTTCGAAAGAGATGAAGCGTGTTCCTGAGATTGAATTTGCAGCCATTAACCAGATGACGACCGATGGATTCAATGAGGAAGTAGCTAATCAGGCAAAAAGCTACATCGATCAGTTAAAAGCGCATTATCGCGAAATCTTTAATAAGGCGGATCAAACCATTAACCGTTTCCTGTCAGACAATATTCGAAACAATAAGGATAAGTTTAATCGCATCAAGGATGATTACTACAATGAGAGTATCTCTGATATTGTACGAAAAACCTTTGATAAGAATAAGATATTGCGCGATGGTGATAAGCTGATACAAGTGGTTGATCCTATTTACCAGACTCCTGAGCCGGAATCAGCGGTGGAATTCCGCACCCACTTTTTGGCACCGCAGAAACATTTTGCAGGCATTTACTTCAATACTTTATGGTTTAACATTTCTGTTGTTTGGTTGTTAACAATCCTGTTGTATGTTGCTCTGTACTTCGATCTGCTAAAGCGTGGAATGGACGCTCTGGGCGAATTAAAACTGTTTAAAAAGTAACCTTTTACCAAATAATTGAGTATAATTGCTTCAATCGAAAATTAAAACGTACTAAAATGTTGAGAAAATTTAGTTACCTAACCATGATGATTGCCGGAATCTGTTTAATGTCAGCTTGTTCTGGATCATCTAAGAAAAGCAGCGAGTCTGATGAATTGACGCTTACTGCTCCAGCTACAGACAACTCAGCGCTTGAATTATCCGAAGAGGTAATGAGTGATGTGGTTCAAAATATTTCTTCGCCAGTTGAAATGGCCTCCATAATTAAGGAAACAGGTGTTGATTTCTCTCAAAAAGTATTGAATAAAACGGAAAGTGTAGATAATTACAATACCAGCTTTAAGCGTGCATTGAACCTAGGTGTTTACAGTGCCGACCTTGGTTACATCAACACTTTTGATAAAAATAACATTGTTGTTTCTTACCTGGTGGCCATCAAAACTTTGTCAGAAGGTATTAAAGTAGGTCAGTTTTTCGATTTTAATTCATTAAAGCGATTAGCTACCAATAGCAACAACCTGGATTCATTAATGCAGATTTCAATCTCCAGCTTTAACGATATGGATGCTTATTTACGCAGTCAGAAGCGTAGTAACGTATCGTCTTTGATTGTTACTGGAGCATGGATCGAAGGCTTGTATCTTTCAGGAAATGTGATTGAGCAAACGAATAATGAGTCGTTGATCAATCGTATCGCAGAGCAAAAGGATATTATTGATATCATCGAAATAATCTTAAAGAACTACAGTAGTGATCCTGATTTTGCTGAGTTAGCTCAACGAATTGGCAAGTTAAAAGAAGTATACAGCCACGTGAAAATTACCACAGAAATGGGTGAAGCGAAGACAATTGAAGAAGATGGTAAGCTAATCATTGTTCAGGATGAAATCAGCCATGTTGATGTTACTGAAGAGCAAATGTCTTCTATCGTATCTGAAATCAAGTCTTTACGTGAATTCATCGTGTCATAATACGGAGTGTTTGAGAAAAAAGTTAATTTTGCAGATGTTCTGACTTAGACCAATTAAATTATTAAAGATGAAAAAGTTTATTTATAGTTTCCTGATTCTTTTCGCAGCAACCGCTTTTAGCGCATCAGCTCAGTGTGATGACGACATACTAAAGCAGGCTATTAAAGAAATGGGAACCAGCCAATATATTAAGGATTTTACCGTAGAGCTAATCAAGGATAAAAAAGATGTTAAAACAGGATACGTTAAGTTTTCTGTGGTTCTTCAGAGTAACACACAATACAAGTTTAACGTGGTAAATGGCATCTCTAATGCTGAGAAAATGATTATGCAATTGAAGCAGGAAGAGAAGCTGATTAGTAGTAACCTGTACAATGGTAAAATTTACAATGAGTTCCAGTTTGTTTGTCGCAAGACAGGTGTATACAATCTGTATTTCTCATTTAAAACAGGGCAGGAAGGCTGTGCTAAAGCAGTTCTTTCACTAGTGAAGCAGTTGAAGTAACTAAGTTAAGTTTATATAGTGTAAAAGCCGTTCAGTATTGAGCGGCTTTTTTGTTGCTTGAAGCTTTGAATCCCTTAAATTAATGCTCCACAGTGGGAGCTTCCATCTTATGTGGAAAATTAGATGTATGCCTGGTTTGTATTCGCACATGCCTTAACAATGAACGTTTAAAGCCCATTTTTCTTCAGGGAAGCAATTAATGAACGTTTAAAGCTCGCCCGCAACTCAGGGAGTGTTTCAATAAACGTTGAAGGCCTCCTTTGTTCTTAGGGAGTAAATTAATAAACGTTTAAACTTGGTTTTTTCTTCAGGGAACGAATGTTAGTACTTACAAAGCTGGTTTTTCTTTCAGGGAGCTCGTGTCAGAGCTTACAAAGCCTATTTTCTTTTCAGGGAATGTTTGTCAATACTGATAAAGCTGATTTTTTTCTCAGGGAACAAATGTCAGAACTTACAAAGTCGATTTTTCTTTCAGGGAGCACGTGTCAGAGCTTACAAAGCCTGTTTTCTTTTCAGGGAAGGTTTGTCAATACTGACAAAGCCTGTTTACTCTTTTGGAAATGATTGTAAAAGGCTCTATAACAGTCGTAAAATAATGTTTCTGCCAAAAAAGTACTGTTAACCAAAAAAGAGATAGGCCAATAAAATAGACGCAATGATTCCGGCGAAATCGGCAATCAGGCCACACGACAGGGCATGTCGGGTTCTTTTAATGCCCACAGAGCCAAAATAGACGGCAAGCACATAGAAAGTGGTATCGGTTGAGCCCTGGATGGTGCTGGCAGCTTTAGCAGCAAAAGAATCAACACCAAAATTGTCAATAGTTTCAATCATTACTGCTCTAGCTCCTCCGCCTGTTAATGGTTTCATAAATGCCGTAGGTAGTGCATCCACAAAGCGGGTATCAATACCAATTAAAATACATAAAGCACGTATCCCTTCGAGGAGGAAGTCCAATGTGCCAGATGCTCTGAATACGGCAACTGCAACTAGAATACCTACTAAGAAAGGGATTATTTTAATTGCAATATTAAAGCCTTCCTTGGCACCATCGATAAAGGTATCGTACACATTCACCTTTTTGCGAATGGCCATTATTATAAAGGTAACGATGATTAAAAACAACAGGAGGTTAGCAACTAATAAAGAAACCGTATTTACTTCTTCTTTTGTAAGTGAGGACAAGTAAAAGATAAAACCACCTATAAATGCCGTAAAACCACCTAAATAGGCCAGGATCACTTTGTCGAATAAGTTAATTTTCTGAACAAGCGAGACGGTAATAATTCCTATTAAAGTGCTGAAAAATGTGGCCAACAAGATTGGCAAAAAGATATCCGATGGATTAGAGGCTCCCTCTGCGGCTCGTATAGCCATAACACTGATAGGTATAACAGTGAGCCCGCTTGTATTTAGTACTAAAAACATGATCTGCGCATTCGATGCAGAGTCAGAACTTTTATTGGTAGATTGAAGCTCTTGCATGGCCTTTAGTCCAACAGGTGTTGCTGCATTATCTAGCCCCAGCATATTGGCAGCAATATTCATCATCATGCTACCATAGGCCGGATGATTTTTGGGTAACTCGGGAAACAGGCGGCTGAAAAATGGACCAATCAGGCGCGACATCACATTGATCATACCTCCTTTTTCTCCAATACGCATCAGGCCCATCCAGAGAGTAAGAGCACCCGTGAGCCCCAAAGAAATGTTAAATCCGGTCTTGGCACTAGTAAAAGTCGCATTCATCATCTCAGGAAATATGTCTACGTCACCAAAAACAATAAGACGAACAAGTCCTACAACAAAGGCGATTAAGAAAAATGCGATCCAAAGATAATTCAGTGCCATGGGTTTGGTTTTTATGCTTAGAAAAAGGTATGTTCCTTCGTTTCAAAAGAAGGTGCTGTCACCTTTAAATTATCAATTTTAATGGCGCTTCTGGTGGAGCCAAAACCAATGTGCCCCTGATCAAATAACTCATCACTGGTCTCAAAAATCAACTCATCGTTGTAATATACTTTCACCGATTTATCAGCCAAAGTGCGTTCCATACGGATGTGTTGCCAGTCTTTCATGCCCCAGATAACGCCTTTCGTTTTTATTTCACCAATGCGTTTTGGTTTATCACCGTTCACCATAAATATATTGTGACTCTTCCGGTCGGCTTTACTGGCAATCTGGGCATAGCAATAATGTTCTTTGTCTTTTATCCCGAAGAAGATACAGAAGTCAAGCAGGCTGTAATCTTTCCCATTCTGGGTGACATCCATTTCCACCACGAAATCAGTCAATAGATAGTCTCTTAAAACAGCAACAACTGAAGGGCCTTCGAGGGCACTTTGATAGTCTCCTGTTCCCAGGCATTTCAATGATTTTCCCGTTTTACCATTCTTACTGATTAACCATTTTGATTGGTCTGAAAACTCAAAGTCATTGGTGCACTTATCTTTACTGAAGCTTTGTGAGTAAACAACTTTGTATGTTTTAAAAGCATCAGATTGGGCATGCACGGCAATCGTAAAAATCAATAGTAAAAGAGGTGTGAGGGTATATTTCATTACAACTTTATTTGAAGCGAATTGTGTATCTAAATATATAAGGCAATTACATCTTATGCAAATTTCAGAAGCATTGCACTTTAATCATTGTAACCCACCTACGCTACCGTGCGAATCCCTTCGCGAGGGATTTTGTTAACCACACGAGAGGACTCGTGCGGTAGCAATGGGGTGGAATCTTGCTTCCCGTAGATTTACGCTGAAAACACCTTCCCTTAATCAGTAAGTAGAAGAATCTGCGGTTATCAGTGGTATCAGCGGGAAGAATAGAAAACTTAGTTGTCTCCTAAGTCTTTCAACTTATCCATATTGCGCTTTAAGTTATACTCGTCGTGTGGCGCGCCAAACTCTTTACAGGTGACTGTATCGATGGGTACTTTCCACATTTTAACATTCTTAACAGCCGGATCACTGTATTTAAACTCTTTTTCGCTGTAGGTTTTCATCAGGATGTCAAGTGCTTCGCGTTTTTCATCCATATCTTCAATCCATTGCACTTGCCCCATTGCCACCACACTTTTTGAAGTCATACGATAGCTGCAGGCCACTTCAGGGTGCTGAAACACCAACTCATTATCGATGGAAAAAGTGATACAGATATTAGGATTGTTATTAACAATGTCAATCAATCGACCATCCGGAGCCGAGTGCAGATAAATCACGTTATCCCTATAGCCATAATTCATCGGCAATACATACGGCTTATTCTCCTGATCAACAACGCCGATAAAGCAAATGTTAGCTTTTAAAATAATGGCTTCAATAACTTCCTTATCAGTATGATTTAAGGTTTGCATAGTATTCGATATTAATATTTTATACGATTGTTCTTCCTCCCAGTTCTTTGGAGATGTGTGCCAACACCTGCTGCCAGGTATTGAGCTCCTGCATAATTTCCATCATGGCTTCTTCATTGCCATTGATGCCCAATTGCTGAAGCTGCAGGCGTTTTTCTTTAATGACCAGCTTCACTTTTTTCCATTTTAGCTCAGCCACTACTTTGGGAACCAGATCGGGCAAGAGCTCTTCAGCATTTGTTACCACACCAAATTTATGATGGATACGACTCAAATCGTGTTCTTTACCTATCAGGTCAGATGCCAGTTTACTAAGTTCCGGATCAGCATTATTAACAAAGAATTTCAAAGCCGGTTTTGATGTATCGGCGCAGACCTTATCATATGCTTCCATCATTTTATTGTAGGTCGCATTCACACTCATCAGGTCATCTTGCTTTAATTCATGCAGTATATACTGTCCAACAGTCACTTGCTCGTCGGCCTCGTTATTGATGGTGCGTTCACCAAACTTCACTAGGAAGCGTAGTATCTCGCGTTCTTCAAGCTCTAAGGGATTGCTTGCAATGGAATTTAATGTTTGTTCCGTAACTGAAGGGGTGCTAGGCTCTATATTTTCATATGAATTATTAGCTCTTGGAGCATTGCGTCTTGAATCTTCCTCATGCTTTTTTTTGTGAAGCATATCAGACTCATAAACTAACACTCCTTCGTCAACCCTTAATAATTCACTACACTCTTTGAGATAACCAGAGCGTTGTATTTTATCAGGTATAATAGAGATGCTGCGTACAATATCCTGAATCAGCTGAGCTTTCTTAATTGGATCATTTTGTGCATCCGCCAGCAATAACGATGTTTTAAACTTTATAAAATCCTGCTGGTGCTCGTCAATGTATTGCTTGAGTTGCTCTTCGTTACGTTCTTTTGCAAAGCTATCCGGGTCTTCACCATCAGGCAGCAAAAGAATCTTGACATTTATTCCCTCGGCCAACACCAAATCAATTCCTCGTAGTGAGGCTTTAATTCCGGCCGGGTCACCATCGTATATAATGGTAATGTTTTTGGTGAATCGGGCGATCAGGCGAATCTGATCAGATGTAAGCGCCGTACCCGATGATGCCACTACATTGGATATCCCCGATTGGTGAAATGATAATACATCGGTATAACCCTCAACCAGGTAGCATCGATCCTGACGTGTAATCTCCTGCTTGGCATGGTAGATGCCATAGAGCACACGGCTTTTGTGATAGATCTCTGACTCTGGTGAGTTGAGGTATTTGGCTGTTTTTTTATCGGATTTTAATATGCGCCCTCCAAAGGCAATCACTTTACCTGCGAGGCTATGGATTGGGAACATCACGCGGCCTCTGAAACGGTCGGCCTGATAGTTTTCACGTACTACTGTCAAGCCTGTTTTCTCCAGGTATTCCAGCTTGTAGCCTTGCTTTTGTGCTTCTTTTGTCAAAGCATCGCGTTGCTCAGGTGAATAACCCAACTGAAATTTCTCAATAATATCATCGCGAAAACCACGGCTTCTGAAGTAACTGAGTCCAACAGATTTGCCTTCATCGGTCTCATTGAGGTTTTTACTGAAAAAATGACCGGCATATTCGCTGAGCACCATCATACTCTCCCGCTCATTTTTTTGCTTCAGCTGCTCAGGCGAATATTCTTCCTCTTCAATTTCAATGTTAAACTTCTGTCCCAGGAATTTGATGGCATCAACAAACGAAAGCTGATCGTGCTTCATAACAAAGTTGAGTGCATTGCCACCTTCGCCACAACCAAAGCACTTAAAAATACCTTTATGGGGCGACACCGTGAATGAAGGCGTCTTTTCGTTATGAAACGGACAGTTACCAAGAAAGTTGATACCACGTCGGCGCAGGGTAACATAGTCTGAAACAACCTCAACGATATTGCTATTTGCTGTCTCTAGAACTTTATCAACTGTAACCTGGTCTATCATTTAAATTGGGGAATTATTGGCTCTGATGAGCAGTTGACAAAGATAGAAAAATAGGGATTAATTTATATAAATTAATGCAGGAAGCAGCTAATATAGGATTTGAATACTCGTGCAATTCATTTACTTTTATCTGTGCAAATCAACTTTGTCATCTGGCAATGGTTGAGAAGATAGGGTAGTAGCCATAAATATATATTCATGGATAAAAAGAAGTTAGTTGTTTTAACAGGTGCTGGCATAAGTGCCGAGAGTGGAATCAAAACATTCAGAGACCACAACGGATTATGGGAAAACCATGATGTTACTGAAGTGGCTAGTCCCGAAGGATGGGCGCGTGATCCGCATTTGGTGCTTGAGTTTTATAATCAACGAAGAAAACAGCTGTTTGAATGCGAACCTAATCCAGGACACAAGGGTCTGGTTGAGCTGGAAAAGCATTTTGATGTTCAGGTGATCACACAAAATGTTGATGACCTGCACGAACAAGCCGGAAGCTCACATGTTTTGCATTTACATGGCGAATTAAAAAAGGTAAGAAGTACCAAGGATGAATCATTAGTATACGAATTGGAAGGGTGGGAGCTCAATTGGGGCGACACCTGTGAAAAGGGCGCTCAGTTACGACCGCACATTGTATGGTTTGGCGAAGCGGTTCCGGCCATTGAAGAGGCGATTGACATAGTACATCAGGCAGATATCTTTGCTGTGGTTGGTACTTCCTTAAATGTCTACCCGGCTGCAGGCTTGTTGAACTATGTTCGGTCAGGCGTACCTATTTACATTATTGATCCGAAGCAACCAGCCTATCAACCCACTTCTCAAATTACCTTTATACAAGAAAATGCCGGTACCGGTGTTCCTAAATTGATAAAACTTTTAACATCCTGACATCATGAATAAGCTACTTTTAACCATTGCACTAATTTTCGTTTTTTTAAGTTCCACACTGGCACAAGAGTTCCGGGCCGGGCCACTTCTTGGTCTTTCCTTTAACCAGGTAGATGGTGATAACTTTAGCGGTTACAATAAGTTGGGACTTAACCTTGGTGGCTTTGTTAACAGGCAAATAAATGAAAAATGGGATATTCAGCTGGATATCGCCTATATGCAGAAAGGTAGTCGTGAGGCACCTGATGTTGAGCAAGGTGATTACGATGATTATGAGATGTCCTTGTCATACATCCAGTTTCCATTGGTTGGCAGATATCGTTACAAGCAGTTCTCAGGTGAATTGGGTCTGGCCATTGGTGTTTTGTTGAGTGATGAGGAGAAGATTGATGGAACGCCTATTGATGATTTGCCTGCCTATGATAAGGTGGAATTTGAGAGTATGGAGTATGCCACAGTATTTGGGCTCAACTATCATTTTAACGATCACTTTTGGATCAATGCCCGATGGATGTATTCCATAAATAGGATTAGGATTCCTTATGGAGGAGAAATACCAGTTTATAATCCAAAGCCACACTGGCTTAGCCGCAAGCCCGGACAATACAACAATAATTTCGTTGTGTCGGTGTATTATTCGATCAATAAACTGATTAATTAAAAAAATCACTTTGTAGCCATTGTCCTCAAATCGATGCACAGGCAATGGTGGCAATACTTACTTTAGTGCCTTCAATGGTTTTGATCTGATTAATACAGGCTTCGAGGGTGGAACCTGTGGTTATGACATCGTCCACCAGCAGAATATGTTTGTTTCGTAATTCTTCGGGCTGTACGATAAGAAATATGTCTTTGACGTTTTGCCAGCGTTCGTAGCGACCTTTACGCGTTTGAGAAGAGGTGTGTATATTTCGTTTGACCGCCATAGTATTCACAGGTGTTTGTGTGCTTTCTTCAATACCATCAGCAATAATGGCCGCCTGATTGTATCCACGTAATTTCTCTTTCTTAGGATGCAAGGGAATGGGTATTATATAATCGTAATGTGCATTTTTATAGGATTTAATGGTTTTGCCAAGTTGAACTCCTAGCTGATGACCCAATTTCGTGTTTCCGCGGTATTTTACCTCATGGAGCAGTTGTTGCACGCGTTCTCCTTTTTTATAGAAGAACAAAGCATAGGCATGTTCAATATGGCAACGCCCCCAAAGAATGGCAGACATGGCATTGTCGTAAGGACATTTTTCAAAATAAGTTCGGGGTAGCCGGCGCATGCAAACCGCACATATTTCCACTTCACTTTTGAATAAATGATTGCCGCATGACACGCAGATAGGAGGGAAGAATAAGTCGTTAATTGCTTCAGAACTTCGTTTTAGTACTTTTAAAAGGGGCATGGTGCTTGGTTTTATTACAAATTATTAAAGCTCAGCTAAAAGGTCAAATAATAATGACTTAACAAAGCGTTAATCATCAAATAAAATGTAATTAACGATTAGGTAACATTGCCCATGTAGTTTTGTAAGGTACTAATTAAGACGATTATGAAAGCACAGATTATATTACTTGCAATTTTAATTTTCGCAGGATTAACAACGATCACTGCCGAAAATAAAGAAAGCAATAAAGAAGCTGCAAAAGCTACGACTACCTCAATATCCGGAACAATTACGGATGCAGCAACGGGTGAAAGCCTTGTTGGTGTGAAGGTAGTTTTAGAAGAACTTAATACAGTTGTTTATACAGATTTTGATGGAAAATTTGAGTTTGATGGAGTAAACAACGGTGTCTATACATTATCGGCCGACTATGTTTCTTATGCAACAAATGAGACTGTTTCGGTAGATACAAAAAAAGTAAGCGACTTGAGCATTGCTCTTAATGCTGAGAAGTAAGAGATTACTGAATAGTAGAAAAAGCTGCTTTGTTAAACGATTGGTTTAGCAAAGCAGCTTTTTTATTGTCTAAAATACGAACCAAAACAGCAACTATTCAAACGTTATTTTGTTATTTTTGAGCGACCATAACTCAATGAAATGACGTCTTATAGATTCACATTCATTCTAATCCTATTGTGCCATGCTGTCTGGATACAGGCACAGTCGCTGGTAGAAATAATTGATAAAACAGAGAAGGCCGCCATTGAAGTGCGCACCTATAACAGTGCCGATCTTTTGACCGGCAGTGCTTCTGGTTTTTTTATTAGTGCTGACGGATTGGCCATAACAATGGGTGGTATTTTTGAAGGTGCTGACTCCGCTGTTGTTACCTTGCGTAATGGGCGAACACTTGAGGTTGAGCGTATTATCTCGGTGCATCCACCAAGTAATATGGCCTTGGTGAAAGTTAACCACGTACGCCAGAAATCATTTAACTTTTTATTTCCCTCCAAGCAATCTTTCAGGCATAATGAAGAGCTGCTATTGTACACTCATCCTAATGAGTCGGAAGATGGAATGATTCTGTCCAAGGTTAGAGGCTTAAAGTATTTTCCCTTTGTATCGCGATCAGGATTGCTTGAAGGATCGTATCACACTTCATCGGCGGGAGCTCCGGCAATTAATACAAAAGGTGAATTCTGTGGAATTGTCAATGTTTCTCGGAACGGAAAATATAAGGTATTGTACAATAACTATCTGTTGAATGATAGCAGTTGGGTGAATATCAATGTTAGCGTTGATGAGGTCAATCAATATATCAACAAGACTGATTATTTAAAGACAGAGCTTAGCCAGGCAATACTCAATATTATGTGCGATCAGCATATTGAATCAGCCAAGTGTTTGAGCAAGTATATCAAACGGCATCCTTTGGATGAGATAGCGCATAGCCTGCGGGCTTATTCGCGATTTCAATACCAGAATATGGTGGGTAGCCGTGAGGATTTAAAATACTGTCAGGAATTTGATCCGGAAGGTTACCTTCAATACTATGTCAAAGGACTAATTGAAGAAGCCAGTGAGAAAGATAACGAAGCCCGGATAAATTTCTCTTTATGTATGGATCGAAATCCTGATTTTGCACCTGCCATAAGCGAGTTGGCTTTGTTAAACCTCGAAGAATATAACGATGTGAGAGCGGCCAATGCTTTGTTTACAATGGCCATTGAATCCGACTCCTTATACGCACCAGCCTATTATCAGCGCGCAAAACTAAGAATGCGCTATTCATCCAATGAAGAAACAACTTTGGAGGACATCAACCGAACGATTTATCTGGATCCGGAATTACCAGGAATCTATTCGTTAAGGGGAACTATTTATTTTACAAAGAAGGATTATTTGCCTTCTATACGTGATTTTGACAGGGCCATTGAGAAAGATATTAAAGATGTACATGCCTGGTTTAACAGGGGAGTCGCTTATTATAATGTTGGGCTTCATGAGAAGGCCTGTTACGATTGGGAAAAAGCCGGTAAGCTAGGGAACTATGAGGCGTATAAGTATATTTCGCGCTATTGCAAGAATGTTAAGCGAAATGTCTATAAGCCTTGATTCTTGTCTGATTACTCACATCTCGCTTCTCATCTGTCAACACTTTATTTATACCCTTCTGGCCAAAAACTAAGGAACTATTAATACCTTTACATCCTTAATTTATAAGAATGATTACACAAGAAATACTTAAATATTTAAGCGGACGCGAGTTAGCGTTAAGGAGGTATCTTTGACATCGATAAAAAGAAAGTCGAGATAGAAGAGGAAGAAATGCGCTCGCAGGCGCCTGATTTTTGGAATGACGCCAAAGCTGCGGAACTACATATGAAGAACTTGCGCGAGTTAAAAACCTGGGTGAGTGATTACGAAGAAGTGGCGGCGGCGGTTGAGGATTTGCAGGTGCTTTTTGATTTCCATAAGGCCGGAGAAGCAGAGGCCAGTGATGTTGATGAACAACACACATTGACAACAGAGATGCTTGAAAAGCTGGAACTCAAAAATATGCTTCGTCGTGAAGAAGACAAGATGGGTGCCATTCTGAAAATCAATGCTGGTGCCGGAGGTACTGAAAGTCAGGATTGGGCAGAGATGCTGATGCGTATGTACATTCGCTGGGGTGAGTCGCACAACTATAAAATAAAAGAGGTTAACTATCAGGCTGGAGATGAAGCCGGAGTGAAAACGGTAACGCTTCAGTTTGAAGGTGACTTTGCCTATGGTTATCTGAAAAGTGAAAACGGCGTACACCGATTGGTACGTTTGTCGCCATTTAATGCAGCCAATAAACGGATGACCTCGTTTACTTCTGTTTTTGTTATTCCTTTAATTGATGATTCAATTGATATTGATATTAATCAAAGTGAAATTACCTGGGAAACCTTCCGATCAGGAGGTGCCGGTGGACAGAATGTAAACAAGGTAGAGACAGGTGTTCGACTGCGACATGCGCCGTCTGGGATCGTTATCGAAAATACCGAGTCGCGCTCTCAGTTGGGTAACAAGGAAAATGCCATGCGTCTTTTAAAATCTCAGTTGTACGAGATAGAGTTGCGAAAGAAGATGGAAGAGCAGAATAAGGTAGAATCGCAAAAGAAGAAGATTGAATGGGGTTCGCAGATTCGTTCTTATGTGATGCAACCGTACAAATTGGTAAAAGATGTGCGTACCAACCATGAAACATCAAATGTGCAGGCGGTTATGGATGGTGACATCGACGGTTTTATAAAGGCCTACCTGATGGAGTATGGTGCCGAAGAAGTATTTTAATTAGTTAAATAGTAGTACTATGATTACAATATTACACAACCCACGTTGCTCGAAGAGTAGAGCAGGTGTTGCTTTGCTGGAAGAAAAAGGACTTGAGTTTGAGATTATCAAATACATGGATGATCCGTTGACACCGGATGAGTTAACGTCAGTTATTGTGAAACTGGGTAAACGTCCTTTGGATATCATCCGAAAAAATGAAGATGTTTACAAAGAAGAATTTGCCGACAAAGAATTGAGCGATGAAGAATGGATGCTAGCCATGTTGGAACATCCACGTTTATTGGAGCGTCCGATTGTTGTGAATGGCGATAAGGCTGTGATTGGTCGTCCGACTGAGGCAATCGAAACCATCTTGTAATCGCAAGAAATAATTAAAGCGGATGTTCAAAAACTAACTTTCACGCAAAGTTCGCCAAGAAAGGCGCAAAGCTCGCTAATTATTATGGATTGTTCTTCAGTCCTTTGCGATCTTTGCGATTTTCTTGTTTTGCGTGCTTCGCGAGAAATATTTTAAAAATCACCGGATAAATCTACCATGCGGTGTCAATACCCGATGACAGAACCGTTTCTTATCTGTACGATTGACTTCCTGAACTACTTACACCTGTAATTTTAATAGGGCCACGATCAATAATAAGTGATTTACGACCGCTGCTACCCTTGGCATTTAAACTGCCCGATGATGCTTTCAGTGCAAAACTGAGTTCGTCAGTATCATTTAACAGCTGCATCGAAACACTACCCGACGATGATTTAAAATTTGAATTACCGGTTAGTTTAATATTTGTTCCTTTTTGGCTGCCGCTGGTTGAATTTAAATTGACGGCACCTGTCACCTGGTTAAGGCTTAATCCACCGGACGAAGTTGAAGCATTTACATCGCCACTCACATCATTAACCTTAATACTACCCGATGAAGCTTGTGCGAATAAATGATTGCCAATGTTACTAATTGACTGACTGCCTGACGAAGTTGTTACCTCGGCTTCTCCTGCCACCTGTGCTACTTTAATACTGCCCGATGAGGCTTTGGCTTTCAGTGAGCCTGAAATATTTGCATGTTTCTGTGAGCCCGATGAGGTGGTTGATCTGACATCTCCCTTAATTTCCGCTAAAGAAATACTGCCGGATGATGCTGATGCTGATAATCCTGTGCCAATATTGTTGGCTTTTATACTGCCACTTGAAGTTTCAAGCTTAACAACCGTTTCACCAATATTCTGTACCCACACACTTCCACTGGAATTGTCCACATCAATATTGGTGTTTTTCGGCACCTTAAATGTTAGTTTCCCTTTCACATTGCTTAGAGAATTAGGTCTGTCAATCCAAACGCGTAGGGTGCCTCCACTCACATTATGGCGAATCTTGACGTCATACTTCTTATTACCAAGCACCTCACCAGTAAAACTGACATCTGATCCGGAGCCACCTTCAATACTTACTGAGCAGAATGAACCTTCAACTTCCACCGATGTAATATTGCTATAGGTTTCGTTTACTTTATCAATCACATCCTGCGCCTGGACACACGAAAACACGAGTAAAGCAGATAGCATTACCAGCGTATTAATTCTTTTTAATCCTTTCATCATAGTATACTATTGGGTTTAACTTTAAAAACTTAGCCAAACAGGCCTACAGAAAATAGGACGCCTCAAGTATTGAATAAGTTACAGGATGATGGAAGAATATTGATAAAAATCTTGGACTAGATTGGAGCATATACAGAAGTCTACCATTTCTTAAGTGTTTTTCTTTTGCATCGCCCCAAAAAAAACGCAAGTCCCATTTAAGCTTCCACGCATTCTAATGATTAATAAAAATTTCACAAGCAAAGTAGGGCAAGCTCCTTTGCTGTTCAATTGGATTAATCATTATTCACCCTATCGCCAGCTCGCAAATGAAACAGACCAACGCACTTTCAAAACTATGTTTTGAGTCGTGAAAAGCGACTCTTAATGGTCGTCGTGGATTCTGGCATTAGCAATGATATTGTTGTACCCACTTCATGAAATGGAGGGTAAAAAGATTTGGAACCGAAGCTGTAATTCTTTTAAATCTTTTCCGAAATGAAATGCTTAGTGGGTCAATGAATGCTTCAGCCAGCGGGTTTTTTCCTTAGTTTTTCACCTGAAGGAAAAAGTAAGTCGCCGAAGGCATAGATGTAACATGGTATTTATTTGAATTGAAAGAATATAATTTATAAACTTTTGCAAGCGATATTGACATGGTCTAACCTCTTAAACTCACTTCATGCAAGCGGCCATTCATTACCGTGTGACCACTTACTGCAAACGTTGCTATATATTTACCAATGTCTTGAGGTAATACATCTGCTTGATAACCAGGAAAAGCCTGTGCCAACATCTCAGTTTGTACGGCGCCCGGATTGATACAATTAACCTTAATGTTATCGTTCTCAAATTCTTTGGCCATAACTTCTGTTAAGGTATTAACTGCTCCTTTGCTGGTTGAGTAAGCGGATAAACCAGCGAATTTTTCGGTGCCTTGCACTCCTCCCATTGAGCCAATATTGACAATATGTGCTGTTTTGGATTTTCTCAGTAACGGGTAAAGTGCTTTAGATAGTCGGGCAATAGCAATGACATTAATGTCAAACATCAACTGCCAGTCTTCATCACTCAACTCCAGAAAGGATTTATTGATAAGGTAACCAGCATTGTTTATTAAAACATCAACCTGACCATTCAGTATTTTATCAATATCATTTACCAATGTAGAATAGTCTTTCTTTGCTAGGTCGAATGATAGCGTTGAAAGTTGCGATGGACTATCGTGTGGGAGTTGTGATTTTAATTTTGCCAGACCATCTTCTGAGCGAGCAATTGCGACGATATTATGGTTGCCATTTGAAGCGAGGGCTAATGCGGTTGCAAATCCAATGCCTCTGCTGGCTCCTGTGATTACAATGTTCATGGTCAGGTGTTTTAATTTTTGCTACTTAATAAGGATAAGCCATTTTTGATCAGTTTATTAAGCTCAGTTTTCTCTTCACTAAGTTTTAATAGCTGTGAATGCAACTCTTTGGATAAGGAGCTATCATTTTCCATGGCCAGCTCGTAAAGTTCGAGAAGTAATAACCACTCCCCTGCATATCTGGAATTAGCAGTTTGTATCAGAGTTTCAAGCTGGTTGTCGGAGTTTTGCTCACGTAAGTCGCGTACTTGTTGATATAGCTTAATGTAATCCTGATCAGTGTAATTGTGACAAATGGTATTGGTCTTAGATACGTGACTGATATCTTCATATTCGGCTTTATCAGCTGCACCAGAAAAAACAGAATCCACTTGTGTGCCAATGGCCATATCAAAAGTGCCCCATTCCGGCATAAATAAAATCTGCTCATTATATCGAACCGTACAATCGACAAAGCTCATTAATAAATTCCTGCCAAGGCTGTTTTGTCGGATGTATTGCAAGCGGCCTTTCACTTCCACACCGCTATGAAACTTTAATGTACATTCTTTTCCAATCTCAATGTTATTTTCTTTTAACTCGTTCACCTTTGCTAAATGCAAATCCAATGGAGGCGAAGCTAAAGTTCCGACTGGAGTACCGAAGCCCTCTTTGTGAGCTGAGGTATCATGCCCGATAAGCATCCGGTTTGATTCAGAAAGCATTGTCGGACCGGTGGTGTTGATATAGGCGATCTCATTATCGATGGTTTCAATCACCTTGGTAAATACTCCACTGATCTGAATACCCGAATCCATTTGGCAGGTATTAACACCCTGTGATTCGATGGCTTGTAACACGCTCTCAAGCCCTCCCTTTCGAAATGCCATCTGGTCAGCAAACATGTTGAGCACATGGATGAGGTGGGAAAAGTCGGATGTCACAAATAGTTGTGGTTGTTGTGTGGTAATGTCAAAATTGTAGTCTGCAGCTTCTAGGCCGTAGCCTATCTTTTGTACTTTATCCTTCAGGCAGGATTCACTTTCGCCAATAGATGATAAAAGTCCGGCGCCATAAATCTGAGGTTGACTAACATCTCCGATTAAGCCATATTCTACAGTCCACCAATGCAAGTTTCGCAATTTGGCCATTTCCGAAGCCGGGCCCATATCGTTTGATATTCGTTCGAGATCCAATTCGGCACTCTTTATCTCCTGATCGGTAGCATCAGGATTTTCTTTTAGAATAGACAATTTTCGTACGGCTTCATAAAGGTCATAATCTCGTTTTGATGATAAGGCTTTACTTCCTATTTCGCCAAAAAGGCGCAGGTATTCAGCATAGGCCGGATCAACAATAATGGGCGCATGACCAGCGGCCTCATGTACAATGTCAGGAGCAGGAGTATATTCGATATGATTAATATGGCGCATATCAGCAGCAATTACCAAAACCTTATAAGCCTGAAATTCCATAAAAGCAGCCGGCGGTATAAAACCATCAACACAAACAGCGCCCCAGCCAATTTTGGATAGGATGGTATTCATCTCATCGATTTTCGGAATGCGATCGATACTAATACCTGTAGCTTCAAGACCTTTCAGGTAAGATTCATGTGCTGTATGTTGAAGAAAATCATAGTTAAGGCGCATGATATAACGCCATACAGCATGGTCAACAGCTGTGTACTTTTCGTAGTTTTGGTCTACAATAAACTGCTTTAAATGCTTGGGGAGTCGTTGAATGTTTTTGTTGATGTTTGGCATAATGGGATGATTTGGAAGTGGTTATTATCCGTAATATTCTACATAGTTATTCTCTGTTTCAATGAGTTTGATCTTATGGAGCTGACATCTATTTGAATTGATTTTCGCTTCAATTTCATTCCAAATGGCTACTGCAATATTTTCAGCTGTTGGTATGATGTCCTCTAAAAAATCAACATCAAGATTAAGGTTCTTATGGTCCAGTTTGCTGATGACGGTACTCTTAAGTAGGTTGCTGAGCTGTTTAAGATCGAAAACACATCCTGTATTCTTGTCAATTTCACCTTTAACAGTAACGATCAACTCGTAATTATGACCATGAAAATTAGCATTTGCACATTTGTCATATAAGGCCACATTCCTTTCGTCGGAGAGTTCTGGATTCCAGAGTTTGTGTGCAGCGCTAAATCTCTCTCTTCGGCTGATGTACATCATTTTATTGTGTGTTGTCTATCGTTATTTATGTGTCGAACTTTGTTTCTGCTATAATAAAGCAATTTAATAGCTTGTTTGTTCGATTTGTCGAAGACAATACTCCTTTTATAGAACTGTGAAAGGCTGGTTGTTAAACTCTTGTTATGTGTTAGGATTATATCTCTATAACTCCAACAACGAAATTATATTAGAATTATCCGCATTGCAATAGATCAAATAGCTTTGTCGAAGGTTGGAAAGAATTTCCTTGAGTCTGGCATCCGTAATATCAGAGAATTGATCTTTGGCACTTAACAACAGTTTATCAAACCTATATACCTGTTTCTCCGTGGCCTTAAGTACAAAGGCATATTCAGCCTCGCCAAATACAATGTTTTCTATCTCCTCATCATTACAATATTCGGTATAGTAATAAACACCTTTGTGCTCCTGTACTTTATAGCTGAAGCGATTGTTTTTGTAATAGCTTTCTACCTCTTGCAATTTTTCCCATTCGCGCGCATTGGAAGGCACATCACGCCTATAACGGAATAAATGGAAGCGATCGGCATGGTTGGAATAAGAATCCGGTAAAAGGTAGGATAAATCATCACTGTTGTAATGCTCCAATTCATTATCAGGCATTAGCTTGTAATATTTCGACATAGATGAAAGCACCAAGGACACGTAATCGTGGGAAAATGAAATAACAGAGTCACCATAAAAGAAGCGCAAAAAATGCAGGTTATCTATGCATTCCTGAACGTGTTCATCCGTTTCGCCCGGTAGGTGCTTGATCACATTAACCACAGGATTTATCCCATTTTTAACGGCATACTTGATAAAGAAAACATTATCTGAAAAGGTGTTGCTTTTATTCATTTTTAGCAGCAAATCATCCGATAAGCCATCGTAACCTATAAACAGGTTTTTAAACCCTGCAATGGTCATTTTCTCCATCAACCTGGCGCTGTAATGCGCATTGGGTATCAGCTCTGCCCAAAACGAGAAATCTACCTCACTACGGTATCTTAGGTCAATAATCAGTTCGAGCAGTTGCTCAAAATGCTTTAAACTGCCAAAGGTGTCGCTATCCACAAACGTAAATGTGCTGATGCCGTAGTTCTTGTTCAGGTGTTCAATTTCTTTCACCACGCATTCAGGACTTCTGGCGCGAAGCTTATAGCCCTGGTTGAAATCACAGAAGTTACAACGATGCCAATGACATGAGCGGATGGAATTAATCGGTATGCTGATTTCGTCCTGATCTTCCTCTTCAGGAAAGGTTGCAAAATAGTCCGCGTAATCAGGATATATATAATTCTCAAAGTCCAGATACTGGCTCTGGTTGCTATCTGATTTAATCAATTCCTCTCCTTGTCGGAAAATCAAACGTGGAACATCCTCCAGTTTTGGATGCTCAGTTTTTAACTGCTCAACTAAACTCAGCAGGGGATACTCACCTTCGCCCCAGGTGGCATAATCAAAGGCCGGAAATAGCTTCATGGCTTCACGTGCCATATTTTCACTACCAAATCCACCGATGATGACCTCAACATGTGGAGCTACCTTTTTAACTTCTTCGGCCAGTATGATGCCAGGTATCCATTGATTGTACTTGGCCGTAATACCAAACAAGGTGATTTGGTTAAAATCAATCGCCTGCAACTGCTCTCGGATCGATGAGTAAATGGCCTCTTTAGCATCCTCGAGAAAGTCACTGTAGTAGTTGGCATCAACGCTCTTGTGCTCAGGGCTGAGTTGTTGCAATAGCGTTAGTATTCTGCGGTTGCCAGTTTCATTGTCCTCACGATCATTCAGTATGGATAAAAACGGAAGCAACCTGATTTCAGTATCCTCATTATCGGTGTATTCGGCCATTACAGACAATGAAAAATTCCAATACTTCACATGTGTTTCCACACCATTATTCTCCATAAAAGTTTTTAAGATAGAGAGCGATATAGAAGGACTGTAAATATCAGCCGGTGGTAAACAGTTTAGAAGTATTGACATGGAATCTTTATTCGATAGTAATTGGTAACTGTTGCAAATTTAGGTCATCTGTATGGAATACAAAAAGATTGTTTTGAAACATCTTCCCCTTTTGGGGAAGTGCCTGAAAGGCGATGGGGGAAATAAATGCCACAGAAAACATACTTATATTGTTACTAGACTAAAAGTGAATATTTAATGATTCGCATATTTAACGTATATTGTAGATATCACTAATCCACAATGTTATGAATTCATCAAACCATCAACTCGACCACATTGCCATCACCGTTAAATCCCACATGTTGCTTCGGCAATTATTAAGCGAGAATCCTATTTTGGAGGAGATTATGCGAAATGCCAGAAACGAAACCGAAGTGTTGGTTGGCGTTCGCAACTGGGTATTGGAAGAAATAAAGAAAAACACAGATGCATACCAGTTTTATAAGCGTGAGGTGCATGGCAGGGAGGCTTTTGAAAAATTAAGCTGGAAAGATTTTGCTGCTATCCGCATTTTGGATTACATCGATAATGCAGGTCGCGAGTTTGAAGATCTAAACCTACGAGGTGAAAAGGCCATTAGTAATCCGATCCACCTGATTTGGCTTGCTGTGACCAATGGAACAGGAGGAGCCAAGCCTTTTTTCTTCAAAGATATGCTGATGCTGTTTAAACAGTTCAGAGGCGAATATAAGCGATCGACACCATCGAAGGAGCAGGTAGAGCATTGGATGGATCGTTGGTGCTCAGGTCTTGATCCTCGCATTGTTAAGCTGCGTGAAGAAAATAAGGAACGGATTCTTAAAATCATCATTCGCATCATTGATTCGGGTGAGATGAATGACAGTAAATTTATTTTTCCGGAGGGATTGTCGAAAGAGCAAAAATATCTGAAAGCATTGGATTGGTGGAATAACCATCTGTTCCATTTGCGCTTTGCTGTGCGCTCACCGGATTTATTAAATGAAATGCTGGATAATTCGCTCGATCCCGACACCATGAAGGTGCTATACGAAGCGGAAAAAAAGGGCATACCATTTTTTGTTAACCCCTACTACCTGTCACTATTGCACGTGCGTGTGCCTTATTTTGCTGTTGGTGCCGATCTGGCCATTCGCCATTATGTGATTTACAGTCAGAAGTTGATTGATGAATACGGCAATATTGTGGCCTGGGAAAAAGAAGATACAGTGAAGCCGGGAGAACCCAATGCGGCCGGCTGGTATTTGCCAAGCGAGCATAATATTCACCGGCGTTATCCCGAAGTGGCCATTCTGATACCTGATACAATGGGACGAGCCTGTGGTGGTTTGTGCGCATCGTGTCAACGTATGTATGACTTCCAGAGAGGCAACCTCAACTTTAATCTGGATAAATTAAAGCCAAAGCAAACATGGGATGAGAAGCTGAATAATTTGCTCGATTATTTTGAGAAGGACTCACAGTTACGTGATATTCTAATCACTGGAGGCGATGCGCTGATGAGTTCTGACAAATCGCTTGAGAAGATCCTCAACCGTGTATACGAAATGGCCGTTAAAAAGGTGGAAGCTAACAAGAATAAGCCGGAAGGGGAAAAGTTTGCGCACTTTTTACGGGTGAGGTTGGGCAGCCGCTTGCCGGTGTATTTGCCACAACGCATTACACCTGAGTTGGTACGGATATTAGGTGATTTCAAGAAGAAAGCATCTGCAATAGGGATAAAGCAGTTCTTTATGCAAACGCATTTTGAATCGCCAATGGAAGTAACACCCGAAGCACAAGAGGCTATCAAGCTATTAAATTCGGCCGGATGGACAGTTACCAATCAGCATGTATTCACTACGGCAGCTTCGCGAAGAGGTCATGCGGCCAAACTTCGTAAAGTGCTGAATGAGATAGGTATCATCAACTATTACACCTTTAGTGTGAAAGGTTACATGGAAAATAGTTTCAATTTTGCCACCAACGAACGGGCGGTGCAGGAGCAGATGGAAGAAAAGGTGATTGGTAAAATACCGAAGCAGTATTATTCCACCATCAAGGAGTTTCCTAACAATGCCCATGCTATTAAAGAGGAGATGGGCAAGCTGATGCAGGAAAGTGGTCTGCCATTCTTAGGGACAGACCGCAATGTGCTTAATTTACCGGGTGTTGGTAAAAGCCTGACCTTCCGTACCATTGGTATTACACGCTATGGACGTAGAATCCTTGAGTTTGAATTGGATCATACCCGCAATCATAGTCCAGCCATGAAGCAAATGGATAAGGTGATTATAATTGAATCGAAATCAATTAGTGAATACCAGCGCCAGATGGAAGACCTGGGGGAAGATTTTAAAGATTATGAAAGCATCTGGGGCTACTCCATCGGCGAAACCGAGCAGCGCATCCCGATTTACGATTATCCGGATTATGAGTACGAGGTAACTCAGCATTATACTAACTTGAAAGAGGAAGCGGAAGTGTAATATGTAGTAATTGGAGTATCAAGATTTAAGAGACAAGTATTTGGATGAATTGTGTGATTGATATTTTGCCTTCACTGAGCTAAGTCTGTGACTTAGCTCAGTGAAGGTAAAAATGAAAAGTTAATAGCAATGATCAATATAGATTACCTCATCTCTGCTCTAGTTTAGTTAATTTAAAATTAAAAGTTCCTCAAATTTTTTATCATTTCTTAAATACTCAGTGTAAATAGGCCACTGGGGTACTTTGTATTTGTATTCATAGTTCTTATTAATTGCGCTCTTTAACATCGAGAGTGCCTTTTGATTGTCGCCAAGTAATACATATGCTGCAAATTTCTCAATATCCTTGCAATCTTGTTGGTTGAATATTTTCTCTTCAATTTTCTCTTTATAGCTTCTTTGGCATTTGTCCATTGCGATCCAATAATTAACAAGTAAAATAGGATCTAAAAATTTAGGTTTAAGTTTTTCATTAGTGTAAACTCTGGCTTTATCATACTCTTTCATTTTTAGTAATAAGTATGATTTATTCATCACAAATGAGTATTGTTCACTTGTCTCATTTATAGACTTCTCTATAAGGTCTAAGGCGTCATCGAAATTATTATTAGTAATTAATAATTCAACTCCTCGATTTAGATCCTCAGTTAAATGTTCATCATAAATGTGTTGAGCTTTCTCAATGTTATTTTTTAGAAGATATATATCAAATAACTTCTCATATGTAGATTCTCCTTTATTAGTAATTGACTCGAGTGTTGTTATGGCCTCATCTACCTCTCCGAATTTTTGGGTAAGTATTTCTGCTTTTAACTCTAGGTAATCACGATCAACAATGAATTCAGATTCGATCAATGTCATTCTTTCTTTAAGGAGTTTTTTGTCATTATTTTTCTTATATTCTTTTAGTAAAATGAATTCAATTTCATTTACGTAAGAAGTATGCTTTATTTTTTCTAAAGTTTCAGTTAGATAACTATATATGAAATCTTTCTTTTTGTTTTGAATTTTGAATAAATTAATTTTTAAAGAAACTAGGTTTGGAAAATATGCATCTTGTTTCTCGAGTAATTCTATGGTGTCTTTTGTGTACTTTAGCAATTCTTCTTTTGCAGTTTTATATGAAGATAAAACATTAAATTTCAGATACCATGACATGTTTGAAATACACGGGTAGACATCTAAGCTCTTGTTAAGTAGGCTTACAATATCTTCGAAGTAGATTGAGTCGTCTTTGTTTAGTCTACTTCTGTAAGTATCATATAAAACTTCAGCTTTTTTATGATATAATTTTGAAATATAAGGATCTGCTTCAATAGCTCGATCTATATACTTTAGCTTATCCTCAATATTTTTTTGATTTTCTGAAATCTTTATTAGTAAAGAAATGTTTAGTGGGTCAAGTTTTAGTAATTCATTATATATATCATTGAGTTCAAGGTTTTTTCCTAGCTTATTATAGCACTTCGCCTTAGTTTGTAATACTTCTCGCTTAAATGAAATATTTTGAAATTCTACTAAATTTATTCTGTCAATTTGATTCAGTGCCTCATTAAAATCATCTGAAATTACAGAAACTTTGACTTTGTTGAGAATATTCTTTTCTTCTTTAGAAAAAGGTTCATTATCTTTTATAAGTGTGAATCCATTTTCACTTGATTGGCTTTTATCTTCTGTATCTTTGGATGTCACAAAATTGAAGAACTTATCAAATATATCTTTTTCATTTGCCCTCTCAAGTTCAATGAGATCCTTTTTAATATATTGAGAAAGTGAGTTTTGTAAAAATGAATTATTGGAGAATGATTTAATAATAGAGCTTGACCATCTCCCGTTTTTAACTTTCCCAATTCAATGCAAGCATTAACTGGCCAGTAGTCTGGGGCATGTGGCTCACCGGAAGAAAAGCCTTGGGTCTGGTGCTTGCAAGTAAAGTCTTCACTATGGTGCTGATTTTGTAATATATGAAATTAAACAACTCAT
>DIYS01000253.1 GCA_002429115.1 Saccharicrinis sp. UBA6048
CGAAAATCAGACAGAACCCTGACGGTCTATAAAAGTTCAGGAATTACTAATACCTAATTTTTAAAGGATGAAATTAAAAGATTTAAAAAGGAATTTAACGAGTTGATTAGGAGTGAGATGAAGGAGGTAAGTGGAGGAAATTTAAATTTTTGTCTCCGAATGAATATTAAGTGTTTTTCGCATCGGGATTGTACTGGTTTTCCTGAGTGTCCCGCGTGTGCACAGATTGAGGCAGATGAATTCCGTTGTATCCCAGCACTATGATAGAACTCATTATTTTTTGGGGTTTAATTTATTTAAACCCTATTTGTATTTTAAGAGGTCAGTAGCTAAAAATATAGAGTGAAAAGGCCTGTAACGATCAGTTTTAGCGTTGGTTAGTCAAAAAAAGGCGGGCCTGTGATGGACTGAGGGATGAAGCTTCTTTTTAACTAGACCTTTTTGTGGTAATGACAATTATTGCGATAAGCCAGAACAGAGCCACGCTTGCTTAAACTATGTTGAGCGGTGCAATAATAAAATGGAAAAAGTAAAAGCCCATCCATCGGGCTTGAATATCACCTAATGTTATGATTTATAGCAAATTGGTTACAATCTAATGACCTATGTGTATTTTTTAAAAGAGATTATAATGAAAAGACTGTGTTTTTATATGTTAATAATACTGCTTTCGGGGAGTATCTATGCACAAAACATTCAAGGTAAGGTAATATATACCAGTCGATTTATACCTGATCGCTATGAGAAAACAATTAAAGATCCATCAATGGAGGCTTCTAAAAAAAAAGTAGCTCAGAGTTTTATAGAATATGGAAAGCGTATCCATAATATAGAGTACGAGTTAAAGTTTAATTGTAATGAATCTTTGTATAAAAAAAATGCTGATTTAAGCATCTATGAAGATGATTTTGCTATGCTAGAAGGTACTATTACATATTGCAATCTTAAAGAAAAATATATGTTGTCAAAGGTTGATAGTAAATATTCAATTAAAGATACACTTAATGTAATTAATTGGACATTAGGTGATGAAACGAAAGAAATAAGCGGATATAAATGTAATAGAGCTTCATATGAAATAGTAAGACGTGACTCTCTTCCAAAACAGCAATCGAATGGACAGATTGTATTGGTTGAGGATTTGATAATAACCAAAGTAGTGGCATGGTATGCTCCTGAAGTGCCAATTTATATTGGGCCAGGTAAATTTGTTGGTTTACCTGGTTTGGTACTTCAACTTGAATATGGTGATCAATATTTCCCCCGTGTGTTGACTGCCACAGAGATATCGATCAATCCCCAAAAAGAAATTAAAATAACCAAACCTAAAGCACGTATCTTAGTAGAGGGGCAAGGAGAATATGATAAATTAATGAGGGGGATTTTTGAAGATAATCGCAAGTAAATTAATTGAGAAATTCCATGCCCCAATTTCCCCACTATAAACAAGCCGACCAAAAAGACTGCGGCCCCACCTGTCTGCGTATAATAGCTAAGTTTTTTGGCCGGGACATTCATGTAAAAGCATTGCGTGAGTTGGCCGAAACCACCCGCGAGGGCACCAGCTTATTGGGTTTAAGCGATACGGCCGAGAAGCTGGGCTTTCATACCCTGGCGGCACGCATTAGTTATAAGCAAGTGCAGGAAGTGCGCTTGCCATGTATTGTGCATTGGAACGAGTCGCACTATGTGGTAGTTTATAAAATTAAAAAAGATAAAATCTTTATCTCCGACCCGGCACATGGGCGGCTCAAGGTCGAAAAGACAGCATTTATAAAATCGTGGATGGGGCTTAATGCAGATGAAAATACAGAAGAAGGCATTGTACTGTTACTGGAGCCTACGCCTCGTTTTTATAAAGATGAGTTGCAGTTGGAGGCCAACGAGTCTTTTGACTTTCGCTACCTGAGCAAATACCTGCTGAAATACAAGCGCTTTATCATTCAGCTGGTTATTGGCCTGATGGCGGGTAGTTTATTGCAGTTGGTTGTGCCTTTTTTAACCCAGAGCATAGTGGATGTGGGTATCAAAAACAAAGACATCCATTTTGTATACCTGATACTGGTGGCGCAGCTTTTCCTGTTTTTAGGTCGTACAGCCCTGGAAATTATACGTGGCTGGATATCATTGCACCTCACTACCCGCATCAACATATCCATTATCTCCGATTTCTTTGTGAAGCTGATGAACCTGCCCATTTCGTTTTTCGACAGCAAGATGACCGGTGACCTTATGCAACGCATCCATGATCATAAACGCATTGAAAATATACTGACGACTTCATCGCTCGATATGGTGTTTTCCATGATCAATTTTTTGATATTTGGTGTTGTGCTGGCCTATTATAATCTGCAGATCTTTGGCGTATTTGTGGTTGGCAGCTCGCTGTACTTTACCTGGGTTATTTTCTTTTTTAAGCGGCGAAAGAAACTAGATTATATGCAATTTGCCGAAGTAAGCCAGGAGCAAAGTAAAGTAATTGAGCTGATTAATGGTATGCAGGAGATAAAACTGCACAATGCCGAGCGTAATATGCGCTGGAACTGGGAATATATACAAGCCAGGTTATACAAAGTGGCCATCAAAAGCCTGCGCCTTGAGCAAACACAATCAGTCGGGTCGTCTTTTATCAATCAGCTAAAGGATATATTAATTACGGTGCTGTCGGCCAAGCTGGTGATTGATGGCGAAATTACACTGGGTATGATGATGGCCATATCTTATATTGTTGGTCAGTTAGATAGCCCTGTTATGCAGTTAATTGGTTTTTTGCGTAATGTGCAGGATGCTAAAATATCGTTGGAACGGCTGGGTGAAATCCACAATATGAAAGATGAAGAGTCGCCCGATGATAAGAAACAGACACACCTGCTCGATGATATAGGTGTTTGTTTAAAAGATGTCTCGTTTCGGTACAAAGGCGGGCTCGAACCAGTGCTGCACAATTTTAATCTGCATATTCCAGCCAATAAGGTTACGGCTATAGTAGGTGCCAGTGGCAGCGGAAAAACAACATTGATGAAACTGTTGCTTAAGTTTTATGATCTGGATAAGGGCAGTATACTGGTTAATGATACGGCATTGGATACTATATCTCAACGCACCTGGCGCGACTGCTGTGG
Source organism: Saccharicrinis sp. UBA6048 (assembly GCA_002429115.1). Taxonomy (GTDB): domain Bacteria; phylum Bacteroidota; class Bacteroidia; order Bacteroidales; family Marinilabiliaceae; genus Carboxylicivirga. The sequence continues at coordinate 3,123 of DIYS01000253.1, forward strand.
ATCGGTTATGCAAGAGGGTTATATTTTTAACGATACCATTGCCCGTAATATAGCCGTTGGCAGCGAATTTATCGATCATGAACGTTTGCTGAATGCCGTTAATAAAGCCAATATAAAGCCTTACATAGATGAGTTGCCCATGCGCTTTAATACCAAAATAGGATCAGAGGGTATGGGTTTAAGCACCGGACAAAAGCAACGCCTGTTAATTGCCCGGGCGGTATATAAAAACCCAAAGTTTCTGTTGTTTGATGAAGCCACCTCAGCACTGGATGCCAACAATGAAAAGGTGATAATGGATAAGCTCAACCGATTTTTTGTGAACAAAACAGTGGTGGTGGTAGCCCACCGCTTAAGTACCGTAAAAAATGCGCACCAGATTGTAGTGTTGGATAAAGGACAAATTGTAGAGGTGGGTACACATGGGGAGTTAAGTGCCCAAAAAGGCGCCTATTATCAATTGGTGAAAAACCAGTTGGAATTGGGGAATTAGTAGTAGAGTAGAGAAATGAGAGAAGAGAGTTGAGCGGAGAGAGATGAGCAATGAAAAATCACTCTTCCTTTTTTTTCTTTAGAAAAAGAGTAGGTACCGCACCGTTCGCGTGTCGCCATAGTTTTAACGGAGTCAATAGGTGTGGTGATGGGATGGGGATTTTTATCAGATTCACTTCTGATTCGACAGTTCTTAAGAAATCAAAGTTGTTGTTGGACAAACTCCTAACTAAATCTCTTCTAAATAAGCCAATGTCGTTTTTAATTGGTGTGTTTGTCGATAACTTTATAGTTGGTAATTAATACCAATTGTTTTCGCGAAAATCAGACAGAACCCTGACTGTCTATAATTGCTCAGGAATATTTAACGGTTTTATTTAATAATTATGAAAATTAAGGATTTTTAAAAAAAAATTTAATAGCTTGAAAAGGAGTGAGATGAGTGCTATAAATGGTTCAGGAATGTGGAGAATAATTTTACCTCCTATTTTATGTAGGGATGTTAGTGATTGTCCTGATCCTGTTGTTCAAATTTGCTGGAATTATAACGGGTCAGTACATAGATATTGTCATTATCATGAGTAATTGCTGAAGTTAAAGTTAAGTGCCTTGAAGTTGTTTTTAATAATCACCAAACTGGTTATAAAATTACTTCAAGGCTAAAATCTAAATAATATAATTATAGACTAAAATATGAGGTTTAACTATCTTACAGTGTTGATGTTGTGGTGCAGTGTAGTTTCGGCACAAGAAATCCAGGGGCGAATATATTACCAGACATCGTATTTTAATCCAGCTCTTCATGCTGAAATTAATGATCCTGAAACTTTGCCTGAAAGGAAAAAGAATCTGATGGAAACTATTCAGCAAATGGAACTGTTTGTTAATAAAGTTAATGTTCTTGAGTTCTCAGGTGGTGAATCTGTTTATAAGGAGAATAAAACTCTAAAAGTAGGTGACAACACTAATGATGAGCTGGTGCTACCAAAAGATTTACTTTATAAAAACCTGAAATTAAAGGAGTCTTTGTTCGCCACCGAATATAGTGGTAGTCGTTTGATTGTCAAGGATACGATTCCGGTGTATAATTGGCAATTAACAAATGAAACGAAAATGATTGGCAATTATTTATGTTATAAGGCTTCTGTTAAGAGGGTCGAAACAGAATGGGAAGTGACAAAAAGGAAAGATGGTAGTTTTTCTAAAATACAGATCGAGAAACCTCGTTATACGGTTGCCTGGTATACAACACAAATACAAATCAGTCATGGACCTAATAAATATGGTGGCTTACCGGGTATAATACTTGAGATGGAAATTGATGATATGGTAAGTCCAACTAAGATTACAGCTATAGAGGTTCAGATAAACCCCAAACGATTGGTTAAGATTAAAAGGCCAAATAAAGGAGAGGTTGTTTATGGAATAGAAGGTTTTGAAAAGGCAATGCATCAGCTTATTAATGGGAATAGAAAATAACTGTCCGTAGCAATTCTGTATACTAATAGTAAGATTAAGAAATAGCCGTTAAAGCAATAAACCATGCCAAATACAAACCTACCCATACGCAACACTGTTGTACAAGACATACTGGATAAAATGCCAGCCTGGCCCATCTTGTGGGGCAATACCATTGTCTTTGTGCTTTTGCTGAGCCTTATGTCTCTAAGTTGGTTTATTAAGTATCCCGATGCGCTATCGGCTGAGTTAGTTGTTGAGCCAAAGGTGCCGCCGTGCATTATCAATGCCAGGTGCAATGGCCTAATAGATACTGTGTTGGTTACAGATGGGCAGACGGTTAAAATCAACGATGTGTTATGTGTGCTTCGACAAGACGCCGATTATAAAAGCCTATTGCAATTGGACAGCCTTGTTAATGCGCTCTACTTTGAAAATTTATCACTTGTCAGCTTCGAAGGTATATCGGCCACTCAGTTAGGTGATATCGCCCCTCTTTTTGTGCTGTTAAAACGCGATTTAACAGCTTTAAAGCTTAATGGTAGTCGAAGTAACTATTCCAATTTTGTAGCCACCTGGCAACAGTTGAAGATGACGTTGCAACAATGGGACAGTAACTATATCCTGCGCGCATCGACTAATGGCCTTATGAGTTCGTACACAGTTGCTCCCGGTACTTTTATTGCGGCTGGTGATCCTGTGTTTGAAATAAAGTCATCAAAACCTAATCCTTTGCAATATCAAGTTAAGATATTGCCGGCTGATATTAATAAATTGTGCGAAGGACAAGAGGTTTTGTTTAATACTGATGGCGGTAAACAACACCTATTGGCACAGCTTGGCATATGTACCAATTGTAAGCAAAAAAACGGGTATTACCGGGTTGATTTAAAGTTGGAGCCTGAAGATCTAGTTAAGAGCGAAGCTAAGCAAATAACAGGTGTTGCTACCATTATACTTCATGAGCATCGTTTGTGCGAGCGTATGTTTGCCAATATTTTTAAGATGTTTAATTAATCATTGCGATTACCTTCTCGCAAAACTGCAGGAAGCTAATCGTTAATTTGAAGATGCTCCTGCAAAGTAGAAAGGTGGAAATAATGATTGTGATTGCGTATCAGTAAATTGGCAGGAAGCAAAAATGGGCTCTTAAGTCTTATTTGCATAATTGCTTAATACACGTCGTGCTCATGAATTGCATGCTGTAAAACTATAGGCACCTTTTTATGGGTATTGTCTTATCCCTGCTATAGTGAATGTTAGAATTCATATGCGTCAAAAACTATAATTATTATTACAGTCAGATCAATATGTCTGTGTTTTACTTATAGCATTTTGGCAGGAACATATTTATTACGAATAAAATGATGTTTTAATTATGAATCGGCATAGTTGTGGTTAAGTATAGTTGTTTTTAAAGATGAAAGGTAAGGTTAATGCTTGTTATGTGTTCTTTGTGATATTTTTAATTAATGAGATTGTTGATTTTAGCAAGTGTTAGTATATCATATTGAAGATGTATTTTTGTTTTTGAGATAGTTTGTCTGTGTATTGATCAACAGTTGGTAATTATTGATCAATGCAATAGGAATGGGTATTAACGTCTGCTTTTGATCTGAATATTGAATCATAACCACTAAGCGTTATTTTTTGTTTAATAAAAATGTATGTAGTTTAATAGAGATAATTTAAATACATACTTATGATTAAACCAATCTTAAATGGCATTTTAACCGCCAGCGAGTTTTATACCCTCGCCAAAAATGTAATAACTGCTATTGAGTCATCAAAACTGGATGACGTTTTAAAGGCAAGTCTGATAAGTAAAATAAACCGGGCATTTGCTGATTATGATGAGGCCTTGAATATAGTGCAAAATCCGGAGCAAAAC
>DIYS01000218.1 GCA_002429115.1 Saccharicrinis sp. UBA6048
TCGGTTTTTTTTTGTTGGATATATCTTTTAGTGTTGTTACCCTTTCTCAGGATAATAACCTTTGATAATTCCACGTTGTGAATTACGAACGAATAAGATAATTTCATCTCGCTCTTTTGATGCTGGCAGTTCAGCCTCAATGCGTTCAATAGCTTCTGAGTTGTTTAAGCCCATCTGGAATAAGTAGCGATAGATGTTTTGAATGTCTCGAATCTGATCGTTATTGAAATTACGACGACGTAATCCAATGGAGTTAATTCCCACATACGAAATACGCTCACGTCCGGCTTTTACATATGGAGGAACGTCTTTTCCTATCAATGAACCGCCAGCTACCATCACGTGTGCTCCAATATGAACAAACTGGTGAATTGCCGAAGTTCCGCCAATAATAGCAAAGTCGTCAATGACTACTTCGCCAGCTACCTGTACTGCATTCACAAGAATTACATTGTTTCCTACAATTACATCGTGAGCAACGTGCACGTAGGCCATTAGTAAACAGTTATTACCAACAACTGTTTTCCCTTTAGCTTTGGTGCCTCGGTTGATTGTTACAAACTCACGAATAGTCGTATTGTCACCTACTTCAACAGTCGTATCTTCGCCAACAAATTTTAAATCTTGTGGCACTGCACCTAATACAGCACCAGGGAAAATATTACAGTTTTTACCAATGCGTGTTCCTTCCAGAATGGTTACGTTTGAACCAATTCGAGTGCCTTCCTCAATTACAACATTTTTGTCAATTGTTACAAACGGCTCAATAACAACATTGGGAGCAATCTTTGCTTCCGGATGGATATATGCCAATGGTTGTTTCATGTCAATTGTTTTTAATCTAGATATCCTTATTGCTTAATTTCTGCGGCGAATATTTAGATGGTATATTGTTTACTTGTTTTTTACTACTTGTGCCATAAACTCTCCTTCAGAAACAATCTGATCTCCAACAAAGGCAGTTCCTTTCATGTTGGCCATTCCACGTCTGAATTCTGTTACCAGCTCTAATTTAAAAATGATTGTATCTCCAGGTACTACCTTCTTACGAAGTTTTACATTATCAATTTTCAGGAAATAGGTGCTGTAAGCCCCCGGATCATCCAATTGATTTAATATATAAAGACCACCTGTTTGCGCCATCGCTTCAATTTGCAATACGGCAGGCATCACAGGTTCATCAGGAAAATGCCCAACAAAGAATGGTTCATTCATCGTCACATTTTTGATGCCAATAATTGACTTTTCTTTGATATCAATAATTTTATCCACCAATAAAAATGGAGGTCGATGAGGCAACATTTTCTTAATGTCGTTAATATCGAATACTGGTTCTTTGGTTGGGTCGTAGTGTGGAACATCCGGACGCAGACCACGTTTCTTTATCTCTTTGCGAATAAGCTTAGCGAACTCAACATTTGCCATGTGCCCAGGGCGAGTTGCCACAATGTGACCTTTTATTGGCATACCACATAAAGCAAGGTCGCCAATAACATCCAGTAATTTATGTCGTGCCGGTTCGTTAGAATAAACCAACTCTACGTTATTCAAAATACCAGTAGGTTGAACTTCAACTCTTGGCTTGTCGAATAAATCAGCAAGTTTATCTAACTCTTCCTGCGAAATTTCTTTGTCGATAATAATAATTGCATTGTCCAGATCGCCCCCCTTTATCAGGTTGTTTTTTAATAGTGGCTCGAGTTCATGAAGGAATACAAAGGTGCGACAAGCGGCTACTTCATCTTCAAATTCATCCAGATTATCTAACGTAGCATATTGGTTAGATAATAATAATGATTTGTCAAACGATATTTTTACATCAGCACTGAACTCATCATCCGGTAAAGCAACGATTTTAATACCTCGCTCTTTATCCTCGAACACCATTTTTTCTTTTACCTCGAAAAATACGCGCTCTTCATCCAGCTCTTCAATGCCAGCTTCTTTGATAGCTTTCACAAAATATTTTGCACTACCGTCCAGTATTGGTGCTTCCGGACCATCCACTTCGATTAAACAGTTGTCAATTTTAAGAGCTGTTAAGGCAGCCAGGCAATGTTCAATGGTACTTACTTTAGCCTCGCCCTTTTGCAGAACGGTACCTCTTTGAGTAAATGAAACATTATCGGCTAATGCATCTATTACAGGCTCACCTTCAAGATCAATACGCTTGAATTTAAAACCATGGTTAGCCGGAGCAGGATTAAGGGTGAAATTCACATTAACACCGGTATGCAAGCCGGTTCCTTTTAATGTGATGGGTTGTTTTATGGTTCTTTGCTTTTCTGACATACTCATAGATTCCTTCAGTTGTTTTCCGAAACTAAGAATGCAATTACTTATTTAGTTCCTTTGAAATTTGATCAATTTGGGCTTTCAGCTGCGGAAGTTGTTTAAAGACCACATATGATCTGTTAAATTTTCCAATTTCCATCATTGGAGAGCCAAACTGAACTGTATTTTCTGTTTTAATACTTTTATTAACTCCTGTTTGTGCACCCGTTTTTGTACCGTTTGCAATGGATAAGTGACCGGCAATACCTACCTGTCCGCCAAACATACAGTCTTTGCCAATTTTAGTTGATCCTGCAATGCCGCTTTGAGCAGCAATCACAGTGTTTTCACCAACTTCCACATTGTGGGCAATCTGAATCAGGTTGTCCAGTTTAACACCTTTCTGAATAACCGTTGATCCCATTGTTGCTCTGTCAATGGTGGTATTAGCTCCAATTTCAACGTGATCATTCAATATAACGTTACCAATTTGGGCAACTTTTTTATATTCATTGTTCGAATTTGGCGCAAAACCAAAGCCATCACTACCGATAACAGCACCGGCATGAATGGTACAATCCTTACCGATTACACAGTTCTTATACACTTTCACACCGGCATAAATGGTTGTGTTGTCGCCTATTTTAACATTGTCGCCAATATAAGCTTGAGGATATATTCTAACATTATCGCCTAAAACAACATTCTCACCTATATATGCAAAGGCACCGATGTACGGAAAATCACCAACTTTAGCAGATGGATCCACAAAAGAAGGCTGTTCAATGCCTGTCTTTTTAGGGACACTCTGTTCGTACATCTCTAAAAGTTGTGCCAAGGCTTCGTAAGCATTGGGAACACGAATCAGTGTCGCATTTATTTCCGATTCAGCAACAAATGAATCATTAACAATGACCACATCTGCTTTTGTCGAATAAATAAATTGGTTGTATTTGGGATTGGCAAGGAATGTAAGGGTTTCTGGTTTTCCCTCTTCAATCTTAGAAACATTTTTAACTATTGCTTCTGCATTTCCTTCTACTTTGCCATTAATAAGTTCGGCTATCTGACCGGCTGTAAATTTCATTTATACATCGCTTTGTTAGTCAGTTTGTTTATGCAGATAATTAATCTGTATCACTGCTTGTTTGATGCGGCGATTAACAAACTAAACGTCAAAAATTTGGTGCAAATCTAGTAAATAAATTTGCTTTAGAAAAGTAACACATCAGTTTACAGAGGTTGTTCTATGCTCTTTGGGTAACACAGGTAATGCTTTCGCACGGTTTTACCCAATGCTGATAAATTAAGCATATCAGAAGCCTCAGCAACATCTTTTAATCTATTGTTATTATATAATATCTCAATCTTATCGTCTTTTTTACTATAGGCATTATTGGTAATGCTACCGTGAAATACAAAATAATTGGTGTCCTTCAATGATTTTAGATTGAACCTGGACTGTGTGGCTTCTTTAATTTGTTTGATCTTATCGGCTTTAATTGGTTGATTGGTGATTTCAATGCGCCAAAGCTGCCTGTTGATAAAACCTTTGGCCAGCGTTGATAATATAAGGTCATCATGTGTCATCCAATTTTTGATTGAACACATGATGTCATCGTCATCCAATAAGGTGAAGTTGTCAAGTACATCCGTATTTAAATAAAAATCTTCTATGGTTGGCTTTTGTTTCATAAAAAACAAAAGGTGGGGAGGAGTAAAAACTTCAATTCCTTTTGAAACCAATTTCTTGGCTCGTTTTAAAATATGGATTAGCATTTGCTCAGCCACCAAAGATGTTTTGTGAAGATACACCTGCCAATACATTAACCTTCGGGCAACAAGAAATTTCTCAATTGAGTAGATACCCTTCGATTCGATTACTAATTTATCATCTACAATATTTAGCATTTTAATAATTCGATCCGATCCGATAACACCCTCTGAAACCCCTGAGTAAAAACTGTCCCGTTTTAAATAATCAAGTCGATCC
>DIYS01000011.1 GCA_002429115.1 Saccharicrinis sp. UBA6048
GCAGTGAATTTTTCGGGTTAAGCTGATAAGTGTCAGCTACTAGCTATGTTGAGCTTTATCAACAATTTCTCTGATTGTCTTTTCATCGCACTTTAATTGTGCAATCAAGTCATCAACATTTGCAAACTTCTGTTCGTCACGAACACGGGTGATAAAATGCAATTCTATTTCTTCAGAATAAATATCACGGTTAAAATCAAAAATATGCACCTCCAGCGAGCGGTTGTCAATGTTGTGATTCACCGTTGGACGATAACCAATGTTAAGCATTCCGCCATAACTTTTACCTTCCACTCGTACTTTAACAGCATAAACGCCATCCAGCGGAATGAGTTTATAAGGCTCCTCCACCTCAACGTTAGCTGTTGGATATCCGATCCTTCGCCCAAGCTGTTGCCCACCAACGACTCTGCCAGAAATAGCATATTGATAGCCCAGTATCTTATTGGCAGGCTGCATCTCTCCTTTTAACAGGTGATTTCGTATATCGGTAGAGCTCGTCTGCATTCCATCAGTCAGAACAGCCTCCACCATAGAAATAATGAAATTGTACTTTTTGGCAAATGCCTGGTATTCCTGATAACTGTGTTGACGCCCTTTTCCAAAACGATGATTATACCCCACCATCAACTGATAAATGCCAAGCTTAGCGATGAGTATTTCCCGGATAAACTCCTCGGCTGATAAGTTTGATAATTCTTTGGAGAATGGAATTAAAACCAGATGATCAATACCTAATTCACCAAAGAGTTTTGTTCGCTCCTCTGGTGAGGTCAGGAAACGCAATTTATCGACGTCCTGATTTAAAACAATGCGGGGATGAGGCCAGAAAGTAACCACAACCGATTCTCCGTTGATTTCCTTCGCTTTATCGGTTAGCTGCCCAAGAAGTGCACGATGACCAGTATGCACCCCATCAAACATGCCAATGGTGATGACCGGCTTGTGTGCTTTAAACTTCGATAAATCGGTATGTACTTTCACAGCTTATTTTTGCGCAAAAATAGCCATTAAAGTTTAAAGTGGAACTAAAGACTTACATCTTCGTTTTAAGGTAATCGATCATTTTTATTATCCGTTTCGCTTTCGTTTCTTCCTTTCGGGCTTCATAAATCCATTCAATAAAGCCTTTTTGTTGCCCTTCCGGCTCTGCTTTAAATACCTTCAATAAGCGCTTATCATCCATCTCCAGGCATTCAATCAGTTCTTCAGGTAGTTCAATTGGCGTGTCATCCCGAAATAAGGTAATATGAACTGTATCACCTGCTTCCTTTTTGATAGATTTACGAATGGCTACTTTAACCGGAAGCATCATATTTCCATTGCCTAATGGCATAAGGCGACTGTGTTTAAGTTCGAAATCATCTATAAACCCACGGACTTTAATCCAGTTAAACCATGCCTTCTTATCAGGAGGTACTTCCGGAATTTCGGCATAGGTCCATCCGCCTTTCCCTGGAAACTTTTGCAAAATATATTCTCCTTCTGCTATTGGCTTATCTTCCATTTTTAAACCTCAACTTTATGATACTTTAAACGACTGCGACATATCTAACACCATTACAATTAAAACATTACCACAAAGGCACGACGAACCTCAAATATTTATTGATGAACAACGTGGCTTTGTGGTAACTATATGGAAATTACAACTTTCTTAAACTTGAAAAGCTATACTTAAATGAGAACTGGATTTTAGTGATATCAGATGAAAACCCATCTAAAAAGTTCTTTCGCTTTCCATATTGCAACTCTACTCCTGCCATCACATTTTTAGCCGGATAATACAATAAATTTACTGCGCCGTACTGTCCTTGTGCATACGAATCAGGCGATTGTGCACTGGCATGATCAATATCGAGCAAAGAAAAACCGGCTGAACTACTAAACTTCTCATTCCAATAATGATCGACAAATGCGACAACACCCAAAACCGGTTGAGCAACACCTTTGATTGGTTTTGATTCATTGCCCGGATTATTTTGTATACCAATATCAATGCCTCCGTCGTTCATATAGTTTTGGATACCCTCGCCATAAACCACTTGAAAACGGCCGGTTGTAGATTTCGTAAACTTAACGTTGGAACTCAGGTTAAACCCCCAGCCAACGGCATGATCAGAAAGATCAAATTCATCTTCGGGCTCAATATCTTTCCACTCGATATATCGTAACATGGTAGCCAACTCAAGATATCCCCAATCAAATGCTTTTCGATACTCTGCCGAAAAATCGGGCACGGGAAACCTGAATTTGACATCACGCAGTTGGATCTGATCAGCGTAAATTCCTCCATCAGCGCTCGCTCCTGGTTGTTCCAAAGCCAATGTCAGTTTATCCTTGCCTTTGATTGGCATCCATCGAAATTGAATATTCCGGAAAAAAATCATACCTGTCGGCCCCCAATATTCTATTGTATTTGGAAAAACATCAATATCCATGAACGGACTATAATATTGCCCGGCACCAAACTGCCCCAATTCGCCATAAGCATGTCTCAGTCGAAACGTCGTCTGACCAGCATCGGCACCTGTTCCAAACAATTCGAATTCGAAAATAATTTTCAAATCGCCCAGCTGATTGGGAATAAAACTCTCAACTCCCAAACGTGTCTGTCGAACACTGAAATAAGCATTTCCATCCGGCCCATATTGATTGTGAAAACTTGGCAATTGTGAAGGACGAACCACATCATACCAATCCGGGTGAATTTGGTCGGCATTATATCCCATATCCATCATCGCATGACCATAAATACGAAATATTTCTTCTTGAGACACAATCGAACTCAAGCCTAAATAAAGAATACAGATAATCGCTATATACCTCTTCATATTGTGCATGTTAGTTTACTCCTACGGATTCAGGAGCAAAAATATTAATATTCAACTGCTCAGAAATATAAGCGATCGCTTTTTGAGCTCGGATACTATTACCATTTTTATCCAGACGCGGTGAAAAAGCGTAAGGGTCTCCGGGTGACGGT